>DRJN01000294.1 GCA_011052165.1 Gammaproteobacteria bacterium | reverse complement strand
TTAAACTGTACCCTGCTGATGGGTTTTGCTTCGCTCTACCCATCCTACTGTTTTTCGCTGCAAGCAGCGGGGAATTAAACCCAAAGAGATTAAATTCCGAATTGACTATCCAGCCATGCAAGCCCATCCCGAACTGCTGCTGCCTGCCGGCACCCTGAAAAATATGCGCTATGCCTTTGCCTATGGCGCCGATGCTATTTATGCCGGCCAGCCCCGCTACAGCCTGCGCGTACGCAATAACGATTTTACCCTGCAAAACCTGGAAACCGGCATCGCTGAGGCACACCGGCTGGGGAAAAAATTCTTTCTCACCAGCAATCTCATCCCGCACAATAGTAAGCTCAAAACCTATATTGCCGACATGGAACCGGTGATCGCTATGCGGCCTGATGCGTTGATCATGGCCGATCCCGGCCTCATTATGATGGTGCGTGAACGCTGGCCCGAGATCCCCGTTCATCTGTCGGTGCAGGCCAATACGGTGAACTGGGCGGCGGTAACATTCTGGCAAAACCTCGGCATTGAACGCATCATTCTCTCCCGCGAGCTGTCGCTGGATGAGATCGAGGATATCCGCCAGCGCTGCCCTGAAATAGAGCTGGAAGTGTTTGTTCACGGCGCACTCTGCATCGCCTATTCAGGACGCTGCCTGCTGTCCGGTTACTTCAACCACCGCGATCCCAACCAGGGCAGCTGTACCAATTCCTGCCGCTGGCAATACAAGCTGCAATCATCGGCAGACGACGACTGTGGCGATGCACAGAAAATTGATTTTGACGCCTTGGCTGCCATGCAACAGACCCCATCCCTGGGCAGGACTGAAAAACCTGAACGCCATCCACTCGCAGACAAGGTTTATCTCATCGAAGAACAGGGCCGGGCCGGTGAACTCATGCCCATTTTCGAGGATGAGCACGGCACCTACATTATGAATTCGCGTGATTTACGCGCCATACGCCATATTAACCGGCTGACAAAAATGGGCATCAATTCCTTCAAAATCGAAGGCCGCACCAAGTCTCATTATTACGTTGCCCGCACCGCGCAGATCTACCGGCGGGCCATTGATGATACACTTACCGAGCGGCCGTTTGATTCGAACCTGCTGGGCAAACTGGACGGTCTGGCCAACCGTGGCTACACTGAAGGTTTTTATCAGCGCCACGCCGATCAGGACTACCAGAATTATCTCACCGGCCACTCTGTCAGCCATGCGCAGAAGTTTGTCGGCGAAATACAGCACTACGATCAGGCGCGCGGACTGGCCGAAGTGGTAGTCAAAAACAAATTCGGCTGCGGTGACCGGCTGGAGATCATCAACCCTGGCGGCAACCACGAGTTGCAATTGCAACACATGGAGGATCTGTATGGTAAAGCCATGCAGGAGGCACCCGGCGGTGGCTACCAGGTGCGTATTCCTCTACCCCCGGCCCACTACGAACATGCACTTATTGCAAAATATCTGTAACCCACGAGTGCTATTATTTAGCTAACCACAACCAGTAAAAATGTTACAGGACTTTACCGCCATCAATAATCTCTATCTCTGTCTTGATCAGGGGGGACAGGCCAGCCGCGCCATGGTCTTCGATAACCAGGGTCAGCTCGTTGCCCAGGCCTGGGCACCCCTGGAGGCCCACCAGCCCAACGATGATCGTGTGGAATACCCCGCCGAAGAATTGCTGGCATCGATCCGGCGCGCTATCGAAAAGGTATTGGATACCCTGGGCGAACGCCGTCGCAATATCAGCGCGGTCGGCCTTGCCACCCAGCGCTCGAATATCGCCTGCTGGGACAGACAAACAGGCGAGGCGCTGACGCCCATTCTAGGCTGGCAGGATCGCCGCGCTCATCAATGGCTGCAACGGCTTAAACCTCAGACAGATATTATTCACCGGCGCACGGGCCTGTTTCTGAACTCCCATTGCGGTGCCAGCAAACTGCGCTGGTGCCTGGATAATATTGTCGAAGTAAAACAGGCTGCGGATGAAGGACGCCTGGCCTTTGGCCCCATGGCCAGTTTTATCATTCATCGGCTGCTGGATGAACGGCCCTTGCTCACCGATCCGGTCAATGCCTCACGCACCCAGCTACTGAATATTCGCAGCCGCAACTGGGATCCCGAACTACTCAAACTCTTCGGCCTGCCCGCACAGGCGCTACCCACCGTGGTACCCAACCTCCATACCTTTGGCAACCTGACAATAGGGGATGTTTCCATTCCCCTGCGCCTGCTTAACGGCGATCAATCCACGGCCATCTATGCCTATGGCGCAGTGCAGCCGGATACCGCCTACGTTAATATCGGCACTGGCGCTTTTGTCTCCCGCCCTTCAGGTATGGCGCGTATTTTCAGCAGCTACCTGCTCACCAGCCTGGTTCTGCAAAAAGAGAATAAAGACTGTGACTATGTCCTCGAAGGTACCGTCAATAGCGCCGCTTCAGCGCTGAAATGGCTGGCCCATCAGGAGGGTATCGAAAATATTTTCGAACAACTTTCCGGCTGGTTACAACAGACAGATCAGCCGCCGATTTTTCTCAATGGTATCGGCGGCCTGGGTTCCCCCTGGTGGATTGCCGATTTTAACTCCCGTTTTTATGGTCAGGGCGGCAAACAGGAAAAGGCCGTGGCCGTGGCCGAAAGCATTATTTTTCTGCTCAACATCAACCTCGAAAAAATGCACCATCTTTCCTCACCGCCCGAACAGATCCAGATCACCGGTGGGCTGGCACAGATCGACGGCCTCTGTCAGCGGCTCGCCGATCTCTCCTGCCTGCCGGTCTATCGGCCCCGGGAAACCGAAGCCACCGCACGCGGCATCGTCTTTCTGCTGGCAGACTACCCCGAACACTGGCCGGAAACGGACATCGGAATATGGTTTACGCCACAGCCCAATGCGGCATTGCAGGCACGCTATACAGAATGGAAAACACTCATGCAAACAGAGGTCACCGCAATAAACAAACAGAGCCGGTTGCTATCTAAGGCCTCGCTGCTTGCAGCGGGGTATGACACCCAAAGAGATTGATACATCAATGCTCGGACAGTTCACTCAGTAATTGCTGCTGGGCCGAGAAAGGCTCCTCATTATCGGGCTGTAACCGCGTGTAGCTACCATCCGTATTCAGTACCCATGCCTGGGTGTTGTCGCGCAGATAATAGTCCAGATGCCGGATGATCTCATCGCTGAGTTTTCGGGTTGCAATAGGGAAAGCCAGTTCAACCCGCTGAAAGAAGTTGCGCTCCATCCAGTCGGCACTGGCGCAATAAATTTCCGGTTTCTCGTTGTTCTGAAAATACATTACCCGGGTATGTTCCAAAAAGCGGCCAACGATAGAACGAATGCGAATATTCTCCGAGATGCCCTTGATGCCGGGACGAATGCGGCAGATGCCGCGGATGATGAGATCGATTTTCACCCCGGCCATGGAGGCCTGATACAGTGCACGGACCACCTTGGGTTCGATCAGTGCGTTCATTTTGACAATAATGCGCGCCGGTAAGCCTTTTTTCGCGTGTTTTTCTTCACGCTGGATTTTTTCCAGCACTGCCTGATGCATAGTGAAAGGTGACAGTAGCAATTTGTTAAGCCGGGAGACCATGCACAGCCCGGTAAGCTGCATGAAAGCCTTATGGACATCTTCACCCACGGCCTTGTCGGCGGTGAACAGGCCGTAGTCGGTATAAATGCGCGCATTGCGTGGATGGTAATTACCCGTACTGAGATGCGCATATTGTTTCAGGCCGGCTTCCTCACGCCGTACTACCAGGGCCATTTTGACATGCGTTTTATAGCCGACCACACCGTAAACCACGTGGGCGCCGGCTTCCTGCAGGCGGTTGGCGAGCGTAATATTGTCGGCCTCATCAAAACGGGCGCGGATTTCAATCACGACGGTCACTTCCTTGCTATTGCGTGCAGCCTGCACCAGAGCATCGACGACCACCGATTTGGGGCCGGTGCGGTAAAGGGTCTGCTTGATGGCCAGCACCTGGGGATCGGTGGAGGCCTGACGCAGAAAGTCGATAAAGGGCAGAAAGGACTCGAAGGGATGAAACAGCAGAATGTCCTGCTTGCTGATCACGCTGAAAATATCCGGGTTATTTCTCAGTTTAGCCGGCAGGCCGGGAGTGAAGGGCTGAAAGCGTAGATTGGACTTCTCCGGCAGATCGCAGATCTGTAACAGGCGATTGAGGTTCACCGGACCATCCACGCGGTAGAGATCATCCTCTTTGAGCCGAAAGGTTTTCAGCAGGAAGTAGATCATATCATCAGGACAATCATCGGCGACTTCCAGGCGCACCACATCGCTGTAACGACGGGACAGGAGTTCACCTTCCAGGGCATGCAGGAGATCATCCACTTCTTCAGTATCGACAAACAAATCACTGTTACGGGTGATCCGGAACTGGTAGGTGCCGGTGATTTTCATGCCATGGAACAGATCACCGACATAGGCATGGATGATGGATGAGAGAAAGACATAGTCATCTTCACCATTGCCGGCTTCGCTGGGGGGAAGCCGGATAAGACGAGGCAGGGAGCGGGGCGCCTGGACCACGGCCATGCCGCTGTCGCGACCGAAGGCATCCTTGCCTTGCAGTGAAATGATGAATGACAGGGATTTGTTGATGATGCGCGGGAAAGGATGTGCGGGATCCAGCCCCATCGGGGTGAGCATGGGTAACAGGCATTCTTCAAAATAGCGGTGCAACCAGTTTTCCTGCGCATCGCTCCACTCCCTACGGCGGATAAAACGGATATTTTCCTTTTCCAGCAACGGGAAAAGTTCATGGTTGAGTACCCGGTACTGTTTCTCGACAAGGTCAAGGGTCATTGCACGAATAGCCTTAAGATTTTCAGCCGCAGACACCTTGTCCGGTGAGTTGTGACTGCCGGGTACGTCAACCTTCTCTTTTAGTCCTGCCACGCGTATTTCGAAAAATTCATCCAGATTGGTACTGGAAATACACAAATAGCGCAGGCGTTCGAGCAGCGGCAACTGTTCATCCGTGGAACGCTCCAGCACTCGCCGGTTGAACTCAAGCAGGCTGAGTTCACGATTAATGTAGAGTTCAGGCTGATGTAAATCGATTTCTTCCACGTAGTCTATCCTTGTTGTGACTAAAATATTATGGCAATCTCAGGGAGGGTAGCATTAGAGCTTTGTTATGGGTATTAAAGGCTTAGAGTACAAGGGCTTTGCAGCCGTACGGGCATAAAAAATAAACCACCCCGCTGCAAGCCAGCGGGGAATTAAACCCGGCTGGCGGGTGCGGTACATTTTATTTCACCAGCCGAATATGACTCCTTCCAGCAAAAAATTATCACCTTTATAGTCACTATTGCTGGCGCTTATAAATCCTTTGGCCTTGCCGCCAAAGCGCTTGAGTATTCTTTTTAAGGCCATGCGGCCACCTTTTGTTTTAAGCAGCCCGTACCGGATTTTTTTTTGCTGGGCTTTGTTAATGCGTTTGCTGACGGTGATGGCCTGGTTGGTCAATGGCTCGCTGGTGTAAAGGATGTTCATTTGTTGTCTGTCTTCCTGCGTAAGTTTTTTACTGTAAAAAGTCGTGCGAAATATTGCGGCAGAATTTTGATCCTGTTTAAAAGCTGCGTAGACTTTCCACATTCCGCCTCTGATACCGCGAATAATCGGCTGGCGCACCGGGTTGCTAAAATGTGCCAGGATACTGAGGGTTGACAGGTTGGGCGGCAAGATGCCATAAATGCGTTTACCAATCAGATCATTGGAAGTCTTTATATCAGGATCGTTTTTGTGGCTGACAAGATAAAACTGTAACTTGCCTGGCAATTTGATCAGGGCATTATGACCAAGATGTTTGATTCGCCAGGACACGAAGTGGGGGCCGTCAAAGACAATGTCGTATTTGTCGGCGCGCATGTCGCGCTGGTAGCTCAGCCAGCTGTCCGGATGTTGATACTCAACAGGTTTGCCCAGCAGATTGGTCAGAAAATCAGCAATGGGTTGGTACTGTTCGATTCCTTTCTCAAGGTTTTCACGCGGTGGGGCGGACAGGATCAAGGGTTTTGCGGCCGCAACTGCGATAATTGACAATAGCCATAAGCCTGCCACTACTGACTTCCACATTGATTTAACCTCCTTGAAATTAATCAGCTTCGTGGAAACTTCATTACTCTGTTATTTTGCCATTGTGATTTATTCATCAATGAGTAAGCGTAGCACAAATACCGAAAATCCTGCGAACGCCGCCCCGTTTTTGAGCGGATAAATCATGGGCTGAGGGAGAGGAATGGCGCCTGTATTCAACCTGTGCTGATTCGGCGTAATCGAGTCCGGTTTCCCCTGACGTGATGCAACCACGACACGGGCAGCAGGGGCGACCTGTCTCAAGGTGCGCAGGAACTTTTTTGCTGCATCGAACTCGAAGCAGGAGTATTCTGCCCGCTATAGCTATCATGACCTGGGAGATACGTGTTCGCTTACCGTTATGCCCGGGTCTTCAGGTTTGATCCGGGCATTCTATACAGGATCGATATTCCCGACCGCATGCTGCATGTGCGTTGGCGACAACTTGCCTGTCGGGACTCAGAGCTGACATTGACTATGCCCGCGACTCGGGAAAGTCAGTGGTATCTACCCGCCGTGTTTACGGTTCACTTCATAGGAGGAAATAATGAACCCGGTAAAACAACTGGAAAAAACCGGCCAGTCAGTCTGGTTGGACTACATTCGCCGCAGCTTGCTGGTTTATGGCGGTCTCGAACGTATGATGGACGATGACGGCATCAAAGGGGTGACATCCAACCCGGCTATATTCGAGAAGGCGATTGCCGGTAGCAACGATTACATCGAGACCATTCGGGATCTGGCGAAATTGCCAGATAGTGATGCCGAATCTGTGTATGAACGGATCGCGGTCGATGATATTCAGTATGCTGCCGATACCCTGCACCCGGTTTACCATGCCACTCAGGGCCGGGATGGCTATGTGAGCCTGGAGGTGTCGCCGCGTCTGGCCCATAACACCGCAGCCACGATTGACGCGGCGCGCCATCTGTGGCGTACCGTCGATCGCGAGAACCTGATGATCAAGGTGCCGGCTACCGAGGCGGGTTTATCCGCCGTCGAGATCTTGTTGGGCGAAGGTCTCAACGTCAATGTCACACTGCTGTTTTCGCGCAAGGTCTATGAACAAGTGGTTGAGACATTCCTGCGAGGGCTGGAACGCCTGGATAAATCCGGGGGTGATTTGTCAAAGGTTGCCAGCGTGGCCAGCATGTTTGTTAGCCGCGTTGACAGCGCCGTGGACCATTTGCTGGATGAAAAAATCGAATCAGCCGCCGGCACGTCGGATGCCGCCCGTCTACAGGCGCTCAAGGGCCGGGCGGCTGTGGCCAATGCCAGACTCGCTTACCAGCAATACAAAGATCTGTTCAGTGGGCCACGCTGGGAATCGCTCGCCGCTCATGGTGCGTGCACTCAGCGGCTGCTGTGGGCCAGTACCGGTACCAAGGATCCGGCCTATAGCGATGTACTCTATATAGAGTCTCTGATTGGAGCCGATACTGTCAACACCGTGCCACCCGCCACCCTGGATGCTTTTCGTGATCACGGCTCGGCCCAGGCGCACCTGGAAGATGATCTGGATCAGGCGCAGGCTGATTTGGCGGCGCTGGAAGACGAAGGCATCTCACTGGATGATGTGACCGACACGCTGTTGAACGAGGGTCTGGACAGCTTTGTTGCCGCTTACGAAAAACTGCTCGATGCAGTGACTCAGACGCTGCAGGGCGCCCGGATCCCGAGGTCCGCCTCGCAGACGTTGGTACTGCCGGACACTCTGCAACAGGCGGCAAACAGGGCACTGGACGACTGGACGGACAACGACAAGGTCCGTCGTTTGTGGGCACGCGATGCCAGCCTGTGGACCGGTAACGATGAAAACCGCTGGCTCGACTGGCTGGATATTGCCGAAGACCAGTTTGAACACCTGGCCGATCTGCGTCGACTGGGCCGTTTTGCACAAGGCCATTATTTTACCGACGTGCTATTACTGGGCATGGGGGGTTCCAGCCTGGCGCCGGAGGTGTTTCGCCGGGTATTCGGTGTGCGGTCGGAGCATCCGCACCTGCATGTGCTGGATTCCACTGATCCAGCGCAGATCCGCTCCATAGAATCCTCCCTCGACCTGCAACGCACGGGGGTCATTGTGGCCAGCAAGTCTGGATCCACACTGGAGCCGAATATCCTGATGGCGTACTTTTTCGATCGTATCCGTGAGGAGATCGGTGACAAACAGGCCCCTTTGCACTTCGCCGTCATCACCGATCCCGGTTCGAAACTGGAAAAATTTGCGAATACGGCCGGTTTCCGGCGCGTTTACCACGGCAAGCCCGGTATTGGGGGGCGTTATTCAGCTCTTTCCAATTTCGGCCTCGTGCCAGCGGCATTTTCGGGCATAGACGTCGCTAAACTGCTGAGTAGTACACTGGAAATGGTGGAGGCCTGCGCCGCTTCCGTGCCGGCACGGGATAATCCCGGTGTTCTGCTGGGTGTGGTGCTGGGCCAAGCGGCGTTACAGGGGCGTGACAAGGTAACATTGATCCTCTCACCGGCCATCGCCGCACTCGGCGCCTGGCTCGAACAACTACTGGCGGAATCCACCGGCAAAGAGGGTAAAGGCATTATTCCCGTGGTAGATGAACGACCGGCCGTGCCACAGGCCTGTGGCGATGACCGCCTGTTCATCTACCTGCGTCTGGAGAGCGACCCCGATCCGAAGCAGGACGCTGTCATCGAAGCTCTACAAAAGGCAGATCAGGCCGTGGTGCGACTTGCTGTAACCGATATCTACGACCTCGGTCAGGAGATGTTCCGCTGGCAGTTTGCTACGGCGGTTGCCTGTGCTGAAATCGGCATCGACGCATTCAATCAACCCGATGTTGAGGCCAGCAAGATAGCCACCAGCAGCTTGATGGAGGCCTATGAAACTTCGGGCGCATTACCGACGCAAACCCCACTGGCGGTGGACTCACACCTGAGCCTGTACGCCGATGAAAAAAATGCCGAGGCACTGCGCGTGATGGTGGGGGGACAGGCGACACTGGCGGACTGGCTGGGCGCGCACCTGCAGCGCATCCACCCAGGAGATTATTTTGCTTTGCTGGCCTATATTGACCGGCTCAATGACGAGCACCAGTCCACACTGGAGACGATTCGCCATGAGGTGCGCGATAGCTGCCGGGTCGCCACCTGTCTGGGTTTTGGCCCGCGTTTTCTGCACTCGACCGGCCAGGCGTATAAAGGGGGACCCAACAGCGGGGTGTTCCTGCAACTGACCTGCGATGATGCACAGGACATCCCTGTGCCGGGTCATAGTTACAGTTTTGGTATCGTCAAGGCTGCTCAGGCGCAAGGTGATTTCCAGGTGCTGGCGGATCGTGGCCGGCGCGCCTTGCGAGTACATCTGGGCGCAGACACCGTAGCAGCTCTCGGGCAGTTGTCTGAACTGGTACGCGCGGGACTGGCTGGCCGGTAGTCAAGGACGGCCAGGTTTACAGATTTCAAAATCAGGAGAATGAATGATGCAACTCGGTATGGTGGGTTTGGGACGTATGGGCGCGGCGATGGTTCGACGCCTGTTGCGCGCGGGTCATGAGTGTGTGGTATTCGACCACAACCCGGAGGTGGTGAGCGCTCTGCAGACGGAAGGTGCCACTGGAGCGGCGGATCTTGCCGATCTGGTGGCCAGGCTGGATAAGCCCTGCGCGATCTGGATCATGGTACCGGCGGCCGCAGTCGAAAATGTCATTGAGAGCCTGGAGCAGGAAGTGACAGCGGGCGATACCCTCATCGATGGAGGTAATTCTTATTACAAGGATGACATTGTTCGCGGGGCGCATCTTAAATCATCGGGTGTTTATTACCTGGATGTCGGTACCAGCGGCGGGGTGCTCGGTCTGGAACGAGGGTATTGTCTGATGATCGGCGGTGAGGATGAACCGGTGCAACGTCTCACGCCTGTATTCAGCGCGCTGGCGCCTGGCGTGGGTGAGATACCCCGTACTTCTGGCAACGAGAGCGAGCCAAGGCCTGCCGAGCAGGGGTACTTGCATTGTGGACCCTGCGGCGCGGGACACTTTGTCAAGATGGTGCATAATGGCATCGAATACGGTCTGATGGCCGCCTATGCCGAAGGCTTTAATATTCTACGTTATGCCAACGTGGGTAAACACAGCGCTGAGATCGATGCCGAAACCACGCCCTTACGAGATCCCGAGGCCTTTCAGTACGATATTGATGTGGCTGAGGTGGCCGAAGTATGGCGTCGTGGCAGTGTCATTTCTTCCTGGCTGCTGGATCTCACCGCAGACGCATTGCATGGCGATCCGGGCCTGGAGGGTTTCCAGGGGCAGGTCTCTGATTCCGGCGAGGGTCGCTGGACCAGTATGGCGGCTATTGAATCCGGGGTACCGGTTCCGATACTCAGCGCCGCACTGTATCAGCGATTTACTTCGCGCGGTGAAAACGATTTTTCCAACAGGCTGCTCTCTGCCATGCGCTATGAATTTGGCGGCCACCTGGAAAAGAAAAAACAGGCTTCCTGAGACAGATAATTATGTCAGATACGGATACACATGTAGACACGGCCCTTCCAGCACCCTCTTGCGTGATGGTGATTTTTGGCGCTGCCGGGGATTTGACCAAACGCAAGCTGTTTCCCGCGCTTTACTATCTGTCGGTGGCGAACCGGTTGCCGGAACGTTTTGCGGTGCTGGGCGTCAGCCGGGAAGCGCTTAGCAGTGAACAGTACCGCGAGTTGATGAACACAGAAAGCCGCGTGCACCTTGATGGCGATTATTCAGCGGAGGTCTGGGATCGTCTGGTTCAATGTTGCCATTATCTGCAAGGTGACTTTCGTGATCCGGAGGCTTACGAGGCGCTGGCGAAGAAGTTGTCTGAGCTGGATGATCAATGTCAAACAGGAGGCAACTATCTTTTTTACATGGCCACCCCTCCCGCCTTCTTTGGCGATATCGCCGAGCAAATCGTCAATGCGGGCCTGGCCCACGAGGATGAGGGTCACTGGCGCCGGCTGGTTATCGAAAAACCCTTCGGCCATGATCTGCAATCTGCCCGCGCCCTGAATCGAAAGTTGCTGGACATGTTCAACGAACGTCAGCTCTATCGAATTGACCATTATCTCGGCAAGGAAACCGTACAGAATTTCCTCGCTTTCCGCTTTGCCAACGGTGTTATCGAACCCATCTGGAACCGCCGTTATATCGACCACGTACAGATCACCGTAGCCGAACCACTGGGGGTTGAAAATCGCGCCAGTTATTATGAAGGCGCCGGAGCCTTACGGGATATGATTCCCAACCATCTGCTGGCGGTACTGGCCATGATCGCCATGGAGCCGCCAATATCCTTCGATGCCGATGAAATTCGCGATGAGCAGGCCAGAGTATTGCGCGCTATCCAGCCGTTAACACCGGAAGATGTACTGACTCATACGGTACGCGGGCAGTATACGTCGGGCGTGATGGCCGATGGCATGCAGGTACCGGCTTATCGTCAGGAAGCGGGGGTTGCCGCGGACTCACAGACTGAAACCTTTGTCGCGATGAGCCTTATGATCGACAGTTGGCGCTGGGCCGGGGTGCCGTTCTACTTGCGCACGGGAAAACGTATGCCAGGGCGTTTCACCGAGATCGTGGTGCAGTATAAACACGCACCGAATACGGCCTTCAAACACTCGATTATGAAGAATAAACACGTAGAGCCCAATGTCATGGTGCTGCGCATCCAGCCCAGTGAAGGGATCAGCCTGGGGATTAACGCCAAGGTGCCCGGTCAGGTTATGCAGCTGAGTCCGGTCGAAATGAATTTCAGCTATGACGATTATTTTGGTGATGAGCCCAGCACGGGTTACGAAACGCTGATTTACGACTGCATGAAAGGTGATCCCACCCTGTTCAAACGTGCTGACATTATCGAGACCGCCTGGCAGTTGGTAGAGCCGATACTGGATGTCTGGACTGCACTGCCGCCGCGTGATTTCCCGAACTATGCCGCCGGACAATGGGGTCCCTCAGCAGCCGATGAGCTGCTGCAACGTGACGGTCGCGCATGGCGCATATGTACGGATGCCTGAAAGAACTGAAACAAAATTCATGGCCGGTAGAAAGACCTTACTCATAATCGTAATGTTTCAGTTTGAAATTGCAGCGTTATGAGTTTCTAAACTCGGGATGCTTCTGGCGTTTCCTCTTCCTCGCTCCTGGCATATTAATGCTGTCATCACTCTTCCTGCCCCGCTTTGACATCCTGTTGCGGCTGGCGTAAATTTATCAAAATACATTTGTAGAACAATAAGGCGCTCAAAAAAACCAGTAAGGATGTGAACCGTTTGAACCGATGGTCTGACATTCCTTTGCGTAGTGACTTGTTACTGCAATATCTGATCGATATTCAGCAGAGTGAATCCTTTGTTTGTCCCGAGGCCGTTGAACGCCTCAGCACCGATTTATC
>DRJN01000293.1 GCA_011052165.1 Gammaproteobacteria bacterium | reverse complement strand
TGATATGTTAGCCATTCTTATTCAGGACGTTACTAAAAAATAACACGCATCAATCAAGGAGGTAGTTTGTGCAAGACGCTTATCTACTGGTGGCGGCGTTTTTCAAGACAGTTGTCGCCTAAAGTTTAAAATTATGCCGCCTCGTTCTCTTGGTTGAGATAAACTTCACCTATCTCATCCCAGTTTCGTATTTCACCACTCCAACGTTCAGGGTATTTTAATTTCGCCTGTTGATAAACCTGTTTACGCCGGGCTAATATTTCTTTATCTTCACCGCTATGGCGTTGCTCTGGTGTGACAAATTTTATGGCGCTATGCAGATGTTCATGGTTATACCAATCAACAAACCCTTGCACCCATGACCGCGATGCGGGTAAATCTTCAAATGCTTTTTCAGGGTATTCCGGTCTGTATTTCAAGGTGCGAAAAAGGGATTCTGAATAGGGGTTGTCGTTGCTTACAGAGGGACGACTAAACGAGGGAACGACGCCCAGCTCCTGCAATGTAGCCAGCATCGTCGCACCTTTCATGGGGCTTCCGTTATCAGAGTGCAGCGTAACCTGGTGGCGTTTAATGCCTTCGCGCTGACAAATATCGGTCATTAAATCAGCGGCCAAGGCACTGGATTCCATTTCATAGATCTGCCAGCCTACAATTTTTCGACTGTAAATATCCATCACCAAATACAGGTAAAAGAACAGCCCCAATACCTGTGTCGGCAGGTAGGTAATGTCCCAGCTGTAGATTTGATTCGCGGTGGTGGCGGTTAATGCGCGAGGTTTCTTAACCTGTCTCACCGGTTTTGATTTTTGTCGGTGCTGTAGTTGGTTCTCCGCTTTCAAAACGCGATAGAATGTAGATTCGGACGCGAGATATCGACCTTCATCTGCCAGCTTCGGTACTAGTTTACTCGGGGGCAAATCGGCATAATCAGGCTCATTAGCCACTTTAATAATGCATTGACGCTCAGGCTCTGTGAGCTTGTTTTTAGGCGCATGCTTCGCGTCTAAGCGCCCATCCTGCCGGTTGTCAGGTTTAACCCATCGCTGGAATGTTTTGGCGCTGATGCCAATCACGTCACAGGCTTGTGATTGCCTGGCGCCTGAGGCTCTGGCCTGCTCAATCCACTCAATCATTTCTGTGCGTTCATGGCTCATTGTGAGTTGTCCTCGTCGTTGCCCCAGATCGTGTTGACTTTTTTTTGGAGCACTAATAATGCCGCCGTTTCCGCTAAGGCTTTGTCTTTACGATTTAATTCTTTTTTTAAGGCTTTATTTTCCTGGCGCAACGTTTTATGGTCTGAGCGTGTGTTCACTGTTGTGTTGGCAGACTTCCCATTAACAAAATCGTGTTTCCATTGCTTTATGTGATGTGGAAAAACACCTTGCTCACGACACCGCTCACTGACTTTCTCTTCATCAAGGGATGCACAAGCAATCACCATATTCAGTTTTTCTTCTGCACTCCAATCCTGTGGCCTTTTCTCTTTTGTCATACGGGGTACGTCATTATCCTGCATAGGTTCAAGTTTCTGTTTTCTGGCTAGGGCAATCCATTTACCTAATGTTGACTGTCCCACACCTAGATCATCAGCAATATCTTTTACCGTAACACCATTGGTGCGTTCAAGCACCTTCTCAACCGCTTGTATTTTAAATGATTCAGTAAATCTTGTTCTCATTTTTACTTACCTCTAACTAAATATTAGAGGCGACAACTATCCTGACACAGGGGGGTGGAAGGAATCAACATCTACTCCAACGTCCTGGATACTAACCAGTTAAGCGTGCTCAGAGGCGGGAGTTTTATGCTTAAAGATGCCATAAAGTGTATCAGTCTGGCTTTTGCTCCTGAGCTAACAGCTATCTCTACCGGGGCTTCCTCCGGACTCTTTCTGATAAAAGAGGCTGTTACCGATATCGACGGCCTGCAAAAGCAAATCACCACAAGGTTGTGCAACCACCCCGATTTTCGCCTGCTAACCTTTATTCTTGAAACCTGTAGTGCCGGGTCACTGCTGGAGGCAAAAGAGCGGTTGTTGGCGCAACTGCGCTTTCGCCAGTTGCGCTCTATCACCATGGTTCCAGAAGTCGTGAATGGTAACAGCGGAAAACCATCCGAGTGGGACGGGATTCGTCCCACGAGCGAAACACCGGATCATGTCACCTACAATGGAACAGACACGGTAGAAAAGGAAAAGGTAGCTATCGCACCATCAGAATTTGCCCGCTGGAACTATGGCCGTGTTAAAAAACAGGATTACTATCTGGAAGAGGTCAGTGAACTTAACTTGCCTGAGGAGGACGCCGAAAGGTACGCCGAGGTCCGAACGGCGTTGGAAGAGAAAAAATATGGCTTTACCCGCGACCTGAATGAGATCGCGAGCAGCCCCAAACTCGACTCCGACAACCCCGTCTACCCCAGGCTCGACGGCAAAATCGCCATCTTCTACGCCGATGGCAACGACTTTGGTGCAATCCAGCGCGATGCAATACAGAGTCCCCCCCCGGATCAGCAGGTCAATAAACAGCAGGAGTTTGACAAAACTATCCGTACCAATCGCGCCCAGTTACTGGCTGACCTGCTGGATGAGATGCTGAAAGGGAATAACGGCCTGTTTCCCCACATGATAACCAGATCACGGGATAATGCTGGCAAGGAGATAGATGCCCTGCGTTTTGAAACCCTGCTATGGGGTGGCGATGAACTGTTGTTTGTCATGCCCGCCTGGATCGGTTTTGAGTTCGTACAGCTATTTTTCCGGAAAACCGAAAAGTGGCAGGTAGGCGGCAAGCCGCTTACCCATTCCGCCGGACTGCTGCTGTGCAGTGCCAAGACCCCCATTCGTATCGCCCGCGAACTGGCGCAGATGATCGCCGACCATATCAAGGAAGAAACCAGGAAAACCGAGAAAGGGAAGCGGGATGCCTGGGATTACATGGTTCTGGAGTCCATCGACTACCCGACGCACCGCGACTATTCGCGTTTTCTCAGGGAACGCTACGGCACAATCACCGAGTACCGTCCACTCACCATTCCGCCCGCAGCAGAGTGGGAACACAACAGGGATGGACTGATTCATGTGTTGGGCGTATCGATATTGCTCATGACATGCCGCCAGGCGCCAGTCAGGTTCTCCTCTTGCTTGACCTGGGTTAGCAAGCTGGTGGCGGGTAGCGTGCGCCTGTAGCTTACGGATCCGGCACTGGCAATAAGTTGATAACGCCCCCACCCAAAAGTGGTACG
>DRJN01000292.1 GCA_011052165.1 Gammaproteobacteria bacterium | reverse complement strand
TTGACGGTGAAAAGCCCGGCCTGCTGCCCTCGCGGGCATGGAAACGGCGGGTCCACCACTTACCCTGGTTCCCAGGTGAAACCCTGATCACCGGTATCGGCCAGGGATTCATGCTCACCACGCCCCTGCAACTGGCCAGCATCACCGCCACCCTCAGCCGCCGCGGTCAGCGCATGCAGCCGCACATGCTCTATGCCATTGGATCTCCGGATAGCAGCCGTATTGATATCATTCCCCCGACCGCCATCACTCCCCCCATCCAGGCCAGTGAGGCTAACTGGAACACGATCATTCAGGCCATGGAAAAGGTCGTAGACAGTCGTCACGGCACCGCTCGCCGTATCGGCCACCATCTGTCTTACACCATTGCCGGCAAAACCGGCACCTCCCAGATATTCAGCCTCAAACAGGGTGAGGAATATGTTAAGAAAGACGTCAGAAAAAAATTGCGCGACCATGCTCTGTTCATCGGCTTTGCCCCGGTTGAGGATCCTAAAATCGCCATTGCCGTGATCGTTGAAAATGGGGGCAGCGGCGGCGCTGTCGCCGCCCCTATTGCGCGCAAGGTGATGGATCAATACTTACTAAAGAAAGGACCCTAAAGACGATGCCTTTCAGTGACCCGCCCCTCCTTCATGATTCGCCGGCGCGACGCAGACACTTTGTCCTCCTGCATATCGACTGGCCCTTGCTGGTCGCCCTGTTACTGCTGGCCGGTATGGGTCTAATCATACTCTATAGCGCCAGTGGTCAGAACATGGCCGTGATCCAGGCTCAGGGCCTGCGCGTCCTGCTCGCTTTTTTCATCATGCTACTGCTGGCGCAGATCGCACCTTATGGAATCCAGTTCTGGTCACCCTGGCTCTATGGGCTGGGTCTGCTGCTGTTACTCGCAGTACTCATCATGGGAGAAATCGGCAAGGGCGCTCAGCGCTGGCTGGATCTCGGCTTTCTTACCTTCCAGCCTTCGGAAATCATGAAACTGGCCGTGCCCATGATGATTGCCTGGTATTTTGCCGAAGCACCCCTGCCCGCCAACCGTAAACGCCTGCTGATCGCCGGCGTGCTACTGGTTATCCCGACTCTACTGGTCGCCAAACAACCTGATCTGGGTACCTCCCTGCTTATTGCCAGCTCCGGTATTTTTGTACTGTTGCTAGCCGGTCTCTCGTTGCGTTTTATCAGTATTTTCCTGTTTATCATCCTCGCCAGCACACCTCTTGTTTGGAACTATTTACTACACGACTATCAGCGTCAACGAATTCTAACCTTTATCAACCCGGAAAATGATCCCCTCGGCGCGGGTTATCATATTATCCAGTCGACTATCGCCATCGGCTCCGGCGGTATTTATGGCAAGGGCTGGCTTAATGGCACTCAGTCACATCTGGATTTTATACCCGAACGCTCGACTGATTTTATTTTTGCCGTTTTCAGTGAAGAATTTGGCTTTCTCGGCGTCCTCATTCTGATATCCCTGTATAGTTTTATCATCGCCCGCGGCCTGATCATCGCGTCACAAGCACAAGATACCTATGGCCGTCTGCTGGCGGGCAGCATCACCCTGACATTTTTCGTCTATGTCTTTGTCAACATCGGTATGGTTTCCGGTATCCTGCCTGTAGTCGGCGTTCCTTTGCCCCTGATCAGCTATGGCGGCACATCGGTAGTGACCCTGCTGGCCGGATTCGGTATCCTCATGTCCATACATACACATCGCAAGCTGATGCCAACCTGAAAAGCCTCCGGACCACCATGCCAGACTTTAAACGTTTTTTATTCGTAATCCTTCTAGTGATCTGTCACCTTGCTCAGGCCGGCACCAACGGCTTTGGCCATAACGTATTGATTAATAATTTCATCAGCGACATGGTGAAAAAATACAACTTCAATGCGGATGAACTGAAAAAACTGTTTGCCCAGGTCCGCCGTCACCAGAATATTCTCGACGCCATCGCCCGTCCGGCGGAAAGCAAACCCTGGCGTGAATACCGGCCCATCTTCCTCACCCCTGATCGGCTCCGGGGCGGCCTGAAATTCTGGCAAAAAAATGCGGCCACCCTGCAGCGCGCCCACAAAATCTTTGGCGTACCCGAAGAAATTATCGTCGCGATCATCGGCGTGGAAACACGTTACGGTAAACATGCCGGTCGCTATCCGGTGATTGACGCGCTGGCGACCCTGGCCTTCGACTACCCCCCTCGCAGCCTCTTCTTTCGCAAGGAATTGCGAGAATATCTGCTGATGACCCGGGAAGAAGGCCTTGATCCCCTGCAACAAAAAGGCTCTTATGCCGGCGCGATGGGCATGCCACAATTCATGCCCAGCAGCTTTCGTCAGTATGCCATTGACTTCAACGGTGACGGACAGCGTGATCTATGGCACAACCCGGCCGATGTTATTGGCAGCGTGGCCAACTACTTCAAAAAACACCACTGGAAAAAAGACCAACCCATTGCCGATCAGGTCAGCGTCAGAGGCGACGCCTATAAAAAACTGCTCGGCGCCAATGGACAGCATCTTCTCAAACCCCATCTGAGCCAGCAGACACTACGCGCGCACGGCGTCAGTCTGCCCAAAGGACTCCCCGCAGGAATGAAAGGTTCGCTGATTGAGCTGGAGGGAAAAGAGGGCCCTGAACAGTGGCTGGTCTGGCCTAACTTCTACGTCATCAGCCAGTATAATCATAGCGCCCTGTATTCCATGTCTGTATTTCAACTCAGTCAGCAACTACGCGAAAACCGATCCGGTGAAGAGTAACCATCCCCTGCTGATACTTGTCAGCGCGCTCTTTATCAGCGCCTGCGGCACCCTCAGAAACGACCGCTACCAGATATATCAAGATCGTGCGCCAGACAGAAACATCGATACCCGCCAGATCCCCGACGCTATTCCCCGCAACGAACCGCGTAGCAAATACGGCAACCCCAGCAGTTATCGGGTCAATGGGCACACGTATCGAGTGATGAAAAGCAGCCTGGGTTATCACGCCCGGGGGGTGGCGTCCTGGTATGGCGAAAAATTTCACGGTCACCGCACAGCCAGTGGCGAAATTTATAATATGTACGCCATGACCGCCGCACACAAGGAACTGCCCCTGCCCACCTGGGTACGCGTCACCCGCCTGGATAATGGCCGTAGTGTGATCGTTAAGGTCAATGATCGTGGCCCCTTCCATGACAACCGGATTATCGATCTCTCCTGGGCGGCGGCAAAAAAACTGGGCATCACCGCCAGCGGCACCGGCATAGTAGAAATACAGGCGATTGATCCCCGCCACTATCAGGCAAACCCAGCGAAGGTGAACAAGCCCGCAGAACGACTCACCACTCCGGCCCTGCAATACCACCTCTATCTACAGGCCGGGGCCTTTATCAGCCGCAACAATGCACAACGATTACTGCACAGATTACAGGCCGCATTACAGATTCAAAACATACGTGCTGTTTACAGTGCCGATAAGCATCTATACCGAGTGCGCATTGGCCCCCTGACCAACGTCGATGAAGCGGATCGGCTGGCCAGGCAGATCAGCCACCGTGGTCTGGCCCAGCCGCATATTGTGATTGATTGATAAAACATTTTATTTCCTGACACACCGCTATGTTTCAGTCCCCGGAGTCTGTAAAATAGCTTCAAATTCAGACGTGTTGAGGCAACCATGCGTAAATCGTTAACCGTTATTATCTTTTTACTGCTTACCGGGTTTAGCCAGCTGCTGCTGGCCAATCCTAAACTGGTGCCGGTAGCGCCGGACATCCCGGCCAAAGCCTACCTGCTGATCGATCAGGAAAGCGGTTATATTCTGGCGTCAAAGAACATGAACGAACGCATTGCGCCCGCCAGCCTGACTAAACTCATGACGGCCTATGTGGTGTTTTATGAACTCAAATCCGGCACCATCAGCCTGAAAGATCAGGTTAAAATCAGCGAGAAAGCCTGGCGCATGAAAGGCTCACGCATGTTTATTGAAGTGAACAAACGCGTCAGCGTGGAAGATTTGTTAAAAGGCATGATCATCCAGTCCGGTAATGATGCCAGTGTAGCGTTGGCCGAACACGTCGGCGGTGATGAGCGCGCCTTTGTCACCCTGATGAACAAACATGCCGAAAGCATGGGACTGAAAAATACCCACTTTGCAAACAGCACAGGCTGGCCCAATCCCAACCATTATACGACCGCCCATGATCTCGCTCACATTGCCATGGCCCTGATCCGCGACTTTCCCGAGTACTACCCCTTGTTTAAAATCAAGGAATTCACCTATAACCACATCAAACAGTACAATCGCAACCGTCTACTGTGGCTGGACGATCGTGTTGATGGCCTGAAAACCGGCCATACTGAATCTGCCGGTTATTGTCTGATTACCTCCGCCAAGCAGAATGGCATGCGTCTGGTTTCTGTGGTCCTCGGCACGCCATCGGATAATGCTCGCGCCAGCGCCAGCCGCGCCCTGCTGGACTACGGCTTCCGTTTTTACAAAACATTCGCCCTGTACAAAGCTCATGAACCCCTGGCTCATAGGCGCATCTGGAAAGGCAAAACCGAAACCCTGCCACTGGGACTGGAGCGAACCCTCTACATCACGGCGCCCCGAGGGAGCCGCAGCAAGATAAAAGCCAACATGAATATTGACAGCATGATCGTCGCCCCGGCCGCCAAAGGACAAACCTATGGTACCGTCAACGTCATGCTGGGCAAGCAACAGTTGGCGCAACGGCCGCTGGTCGCACTCAACGATGTACCCGAAGGCGGACTCTGGCGCAAGCTGGTGGACAATGTCCTCCTCATGTTCAAGTAGACTAGGCAGGTCTCATGCCCTCCTCTTCTATATGTTACCTCAATGGCGATTATCTACCCCTTGACCAGGCAAAAGTCTCGGTTCTCGATCGCGGTTTTATTTTCGGAGACGGGATCTATGAAGTCATCCCGGCCTATGGTGGTCACCTGTTTCGTCTGCAACAACATTTACAGCGGCTGGACAACAGTCTCAAAGCGATCAAGCTAACCAACCCATTGAGCCATACCCAGTGGCAGGACATACTGCAAATACTGGTGGAAAAAACCCAGGATCACGACAATGCGGATCAATCCGTTTATCTTCAGATAACGCGTGGCGCGGCCCCACGCGACCACGCCTTTCCGGAAAATACCCCGGCCACAATCTTTGCCATGAGCCATCCTCTACCGGCCACCGATATGGAAAAAATACAGGCGGGTGTCACTGCCATTACGCTGGATGACATTCGCTGGCGCTACTGCCATATCAAAACCATTGCCCTTCTGCCCAATATTCTGCTCAAACGGCAGGCCGTCGAAAGACATGCCAGCGAAGCTATTCTGGTGCGCAAAGGTCAGGTTACCGAAGGCGCGGTCAGCAACCTGTTTATTGTCAGGGATGGAATGATCAAAACGCCGGCTAAAAGCGAACAGTTGCTGCCCGGCATCACCCGCGATTTGATCGTCGAACTGGCGCATAAAAACGGGCTGCCTTGTGAAGAGACAGCGATCAGTGAAACCGAATTATTTTCGGCTGATGAGATATGGCTATCCAGTTCGACCAAGGAGATTCTTCCTGTCACCTGCCTGGATGAAAAAACCATAGGCGCGGGAACTGCCGGTCCCCTCTGGCACAAAATGATCAAAATTTATCAGGCCTACAAACAGGCGTTGCGTGCAGGCGCGGAAACGGGAGCGGCCTGAAGTTTCCTCAACAGGAGTCCGGATACACACCATGAGCGACGAGAAAACCCTGCTTGAATTCCCCTGTGAGTTCCCCCTGAAAGTAATGGGGCGGCACGACGCTGAGTTTGAGAATTATGTCAGAGAGATCGTTACCCGGTATGTTGATGAGATGGAAATACTCGAAAGCAAATCCCGTCCCAGCAAAAATGGCCATTTTCTTTCCGTTACAGTGACTATTCAGGCACGGAGCAAACAGCAACTGGACAGGATTTATATTGATCTTAATGCCAGTGACACCGTGCTGATGACCCTGTAGCAACAAAGCAAATGATGGGTTTCGCTTCGCTCTACCCATCCTACTCTTTATGCCTGTAGGATGGTGGGTAGAGCAAAGTGCGAAGTCCAGAGGAAAATCCATCAACCTTTTTGACCATGACTTCATCCATCTCTACCCTTATTGTGCGTGATCTTGGTCAACAGGACTATGAACCTGTCTGGCAGGCCATGCAAACCTTTACCCAGCAGCGTACAAACGATACCGCCGACGAACTCTGGCTGGTCGAACACCCCGCGGTATTCACCCTCGGTCTCAACGGTAAACGCGAGCATGTGCTAGAGCCAGGCGAGATCCCTGTTATCAACGTCGATCGCGGCGGCCAGGTCACCTATCATAGCCCAGGTCAGTTGCTGTTCTACCCACTACTGAATCTGAAACGTCACCTGCTTGGTGTGCGGCAACTGGTGTCCCTGCTGGAACAGTTGGTCATCGACCTGCTGGCGGGTTATCAGATCACCGCCCGGAACCGCCGCGATGCGCCCGGCGTCTATGTCAATGAGGCAAAAATTGCAGCGCTGGGTCTACGCATTAAACGCGGCTGTAGTTATCACGGACTGGCACTTAACATAAACATGGACCTTGAGCCCTTCACCCGCATCAATCCCTGTGGCTATAAAAATATGCCCGTGACACAATGTCTTGATTTGGGTATGCCATCGAATATAAAAACCATTGCCGGGCAATTGCAACAGCAATTCAGCGAGAGACTGGGGTATAAACTATTGACCACGACAACCACCCTGCCTGCCTGAACTTTATATTTTAAATCTGTACAGGACGACAACATGAGCTTTTATTTTGTAAAAATTATCCAGACCCTGCTCATGCCTCCGGCGCTGATGCTGCTGATCATGCTTGCCGGTCTGATTCTCCTACGCTGGTCACGCCGCTACGGCAGCATACTTATCATCAGCGGAATATTACTGCTCACCGCCGCCAGCCTGCCTGTCATTTCAAACACCGTTGTCTCTGCCATGGAAAATATCCCCGCTTTGAGCAAAGAACAAATAAAAAACACCGATGCTAAAGCGATCGTCATCCTTGGGGGTGGCCGCTATCCGGATGCACCGGAATATGGAGGTGATACGATCTCCACGGCCACACTGGAACGCATTCGCTACGGTGCTTATATATACAAACAGAACAACTTACCCATCCTGGTCACCGGCGGTCGGGTTTTTGCTTATATGAAAACGGCCGAAGCCACACTGATGGGAAAGGTGCTGGAAAATGATTTTCACACACCGGTAAGATGGCGCGAAGATCAGGCGCGCAATACCTGGGAAAATGCCCAGTACAGTTACCGAATGCTAGCGAAGGAAAAAATAAATAAAATTATTCTGGTAACTCATGCCCTGCACATGCCACGCGCGGTGATGTCTTTTGAGGCCGCCGGGTTTAACGTGGTGCCGGCGCCACTGGGATTTCACCATAGCCGGGGCGGCTTTCACATTTT
>DRJN01000291.1 GCA_011052165.1 Gammaproteobacteria bacterium | reverse complement strand
TGGGTCCCGCTGAGTAAAGTGGCCATTTGGATAAAAATACGGCCGCGTAGCAGATACCGGTCACGTTCGGAGATTAGTACTATGCTCTCTTCATCTAGCTGTCGAACAGTGTAGTGTTGCTTGAAGGTGATTTTTTGTGTTGTGTCCAGCAATTGCAATCCAGAGGTTGTTTATTATGTCAAGTGTATTCCTCAGCACCTGGCAGTCAAGTCCTGGCTTCCGTTCTGATGCTTTTTGCACCATTTTACCCACATGTCACGGTAGGCATCTTCGACGTTGTGCGTGAAGGCTTCACCGTTACATAAAGCGGATTCAGCCATGCGTTCGCGGAGCGCCTCGCGTATCCGGGAAAGCCGGTCGCGGTCGGCTGCAAGCTCTGTCGCAAGACGAACATAGTCTTGCAGGGATCCGGCAATAAATTCTGTGAGTCCGAGCTGTGAAAGCAAGCTGACGCCGACACGGCCGGCGTGTATGTTTCCGGCCAGGGCGATGACCGGAACCCCCATCCAGAAGGCTTCACAGGTGGTGGTTGTTCCGTTGTACGGAAAAGTGTCGAGTCCGATGTCGATCTTTCCATATAGTTCCAGGTGTTCCACACTGAAAAATTTCGGTGGGAGAAGATCCAGCCGATCAGGATCGATGGCGTGTTTTTTGAACAATTGCAAATAGTGTTCGCGTGTTGCCGTGTCGTGTAACGAGATGTTTTTAACAATAAGTCGTGAATCGGGTGATGTTTTTAAAACAGAAGACCAGAGCGAAACGACTTCCGGTGTGATTTTAGCCAGATTATTGAAAGAGCCGAAAGTGATATGCCCGCATTTTCTTGCTGGCGATGGGGTTACCGGCGGTGCATTTTCGCCGGGTTGGTAACACAGGAAACCATTCAGCAAACGGATGAGTGTCTCGGTGTGGTAGTCGTCTGTAATGCCTGGCGGGTCGGCCCAGGCGTCGGTCAGTCGGTAATCGATAGCGGGGATGCCCGTGGTATTTGGGTAGCCCAGGTAACTAACCTGTATAGGTGCAGGCTTGGCGGTAAAAGCCATCAGGCGGCTGTTAGCGGTATGGCCGGTAAGATCGACCAAAATATCAATACCGTCCAGTCGAATCCGTTCGGCCAGCTGCCCGTCATCCATGCCCTTGGTTGCCCGCCAGTGGGATGCGGCTTCCTGGAGTCGTTGTGTGACTGCATCCGGCTTCGCGACGTCGGAATAACAGAATGTCTCGAACCCGATCGGGTCGTGATTTGTGAGCAGTGGTTCAAAGAAGAAGGCGACCGAATGTTTGCACAGATCAGGCGAGACATACCCGACGCGCAAGCGTCGCGTCGGATCGGGATTGCTGTCGCTGGACGATGCCACCGGCGGTAGTTTGTGCATTTGTCCCCAACGGACATGTTCACGATAGATGGCGTCTGCGTCATAGCGGGGACTGTAATTCAGGGCAAAGACCAGATCGCTGTGCGCTTTATCGAAGTTCGGTCTGATTTGCAGGGCCTGCCGGTAATTTTTTATTGCGCCTTCAAGGTCGCCCCGATATTTCAGGATACTGCCGATGGAGTCATACACCTCGGCGAGATTGGGGGCGAGTCCAAGCGCTTGCTCATAGTACTCCAGCGCTTCGTCGAAGCGCGTCAGAAGATGAAGTGCCTTGCCAAGCTGGAAGAGAGTCGATGGGTTGTTGGGCTGCAGGCGCAGTGCCTTGCGGAAACTTTCCAGGGCTTCTTCACGCTTGCCCTGTATGAGCAGGGAGGTACCCAGGTGGAAATGCGCCTCGTGCAAGTCCGGGCGGATGCCTATGATCGTTCTGCAGCATTGACCGACAGCCTCGGCATCGCCCAGTTGTGCATTGACCTTGACCAGGTAAATCCAGGCTTCGATATCCCTCCTGTCATTCTGGCAGATTTTTTCGAACAGCGCCCTGGCTTCCAGTATCCGATTGTTGGCGAGGAGTTGTAACGCCTGCTTCTTTTTGCCCCTGGTAAGGCTTTTCATTGTAATCCGCCCATAGCGAGTGACTGATAATAGCGTATTTTTCAACAGGCGCTAAGCTGGGAAGTGGAAGGTGGCGATAAACTACCCCGCCGCACCAAGAGTAGGCGCTTTAGGCGAGCGGCGGGGAATTGAACCCGAATAGATTAAACGTAGTACAATCGCCTTCGCTCAAAGGGGTGTGATAACGAAATGCCTGCGCCAGTATAAAAAAGGTGGTTCAACAGTGTGTATGCCTATTTCGGGGGTTGCTGTTTTTTTTCGGGTTAGCGCAATACGTGACGGGATGGTAGTCCTCGGTCTCCTCGTGTGCCTTGGTGCTTGCACCCGGCAGCCGGAAACGCCGCAGGCGCTGGCCGATTCCGTCGTTGAAGAGGCGCTTCAAACCCTCGGTTTGACGACCGAGTCCCTGTCACTTCCCAGGCTGGGTCGGCCGTACTCCACGCCAGGACGACTGGCGGTGGTGGATGAGGCGATGCAGCATCCCACCAGTATGATCGGACTGTCTCGGCGACTTGCGGAGGCCAATCCGCTTGCCGCTACGCGGGCCGATTACCTGGCGGCCTTGTTGGCGGAACTGGGGGCTGAAAATGTGTCTCCGGTACAGATGCCCGCCGATACATTTCTGGATTATGAATCTGCGGCAGCGTTGTTACCCGCCGGCCTAATTAAAGACGCCAGGTTGGAAAACGTTCTTCGTCGCATTCTCTCCGCGCTGGATCAGGCGCAACACATCTGGCAGCGCGCCGGTGGTAAACCAACGGACGAGGAGTTGGCCGCGCTGCACGAACATCTGACGGGATCCGTATCGTACCAGGGGCTGGAGATCGACCCACGCCTGCTGATGCTGGAGGCCTACCATGCAGTGGGGGCGCGCGTTAAGCAGGCCGAACTGGCGACGGCCGTCTTGCAGTTGCTGGCTGTCGGCGAAAGCGTTTTGCCTGAGTTGCGGGAGATCGTTGCACCGGGCGAAAGTCTGGAATGGAACACGCCGCTGGGGCGGGTGCGAATTTCCGGTAAGGGCGATGACCGTCATACCGGACCCTTTGCACTGCTCATCGATCTGGGTGGTGACGATGTCTATGAGGACGTCGGGCAAGAGCTTGAACCGGGGCGGGTTTCGATGGTGATTGATCTGCAGGGTAATGATTCCGTGCGCTGGAAAGAAAGGCCGGGACCCGGCGCCGGGCTGTTGGGTGTCAGCGTGTGGCTGGATGCTCACGGGAACGATAGCTACACGGGTTCCAACATGGGGATGGGTGTTGGTGTGCTCGGTGCGGGTGTGCTCTGGGATATCGCCGGTGATGATTATTACCAGGGCGGATCCATGGTGCAGGGCGTCGGCCAGTATGGCGTCGGTATCTTGATCGATGAAGCGGGTGATGACCGTTACGCAGCCGCGTTGTATGGTCAGGGGTTCGGTGGGCCTGGAGGTTTCGGTATTCAGGTCGACCTGCAGGGGAATGACAGCTACTCCTGCGGCGGCCTGGTGCCCGATCAGTCGCCCGCCAGGCGCAAGCGGCATGCAAAGACGCATTACCTCAGTATGTGTCAGGGCTATTCTTTCGGTATCAGGCCGCA
>DRJN01000290.1 GCA_011052165.1 Gammaproteobacteria bacterium | reverse complement strand
TTTTTCGCTGCAAGCAGCGGGGAATTAAACCCAAAGAGATTAATTTACATTTTGGGGCGTCGAGACCCCCGTCCAGCAAGGCGAGAGAAGTGCGAATGGCCGGCCTATTTAAGCGACGAACGACGTAGCGGGGCGGGATAGATCGGCGGTCCAAACGGTGAATTAATTTTGACGCGAGTCCTAAGACAAAGAACCGATTTTCCGATGTGAACTATGACATTAAGGATAGATGTGGCGTTATCTTTATGCGAGCGACACATGATCGATAGTACGGGGCCAGGAAATGCCCATTTCAGTTTGAGGGTTTTACTCGTTGACTGCGGGATTTTCATTACAAATTATTTTGCCCATCATCGTTGCCGCATTGATGCTGGGTATTGGCATGAGTCTGAGTGTACTCAGTTTTGCCCATCTTCTGTCGGCTCGTCGGGCGGCAATAATTGCTTTTCTGAACCAGTTTCTGATACTTCCCTTACTGGCATTTGTGATTGCATGGGTATCACCGATGCCGAGTGAATTACAAGTGGGACTGGTGCTAGTGGCGTCCTGCCCCTCTGCATCTACGTCTAATCTTTTTACTTATCTTGCCAGGGGTGACACGGCACTGTCCATTTCATTGACGGCGTTCAATAAAATGTTTGCCATTATTACTATTCCATTATATGTGAATTTTGCAATGGATCTTTTCTATCAGACAAAGACACATATAGAACTTTCATTTGTCGATACTTTCGAGCGCCTGATGCTGATGGTATTGTTGCCAACCATGGCTGGCATGCTAATCCGTCTCCGCTTTCCCGTATTTGCGGAGAGGTCGAATGGGAATATAAAAAAGATAGCCGTTGTCTGTTTAGTCTTGTTGATCGCATGGCTGGTTGTTAAGCAACGCCACTCGCTGATTGATATGCTGTTTGCCAGTGGACCTGCTGCCGCGATACTGTGTGTTCTGATTATGTGTTGTAGTTATGGCTGTTCAAGTTTGTTCAGGCTTTCCAATGCGCAACGTACCGCGATCACGCTGGAAAGTGGCATGCAGAGTGGCGGTATGGCCATTGTTATTGCTGCTGGTATTATGGGATCAACTGCGATGGCGGTTCCTGCGGTTATTTATTCCCTGCTGATGTATTTATTTGCGGGTGCTTTTGTCTTGATGAAAAACAAGTCCGCAGAATTCCAGAATAATTACAATCTGTAACCAAGTCTCAAGCCGATGGTTCTCGGTGCGCCCCAGTAACGTTTTATCCCATAGAGTGGATCACTACGGTTAATGGTCTGCGCATAGAGCTTGTTAGTCAGGTTCCTGCCATACAGGTTGGCATACCAGCGCCCGTTTCGACTTTCAAAGTCAAGGCTCATATTAACAAGCCCATAGCTATTCTGTTTCACCTCCGGATCGGTGTAAATGTTAAAATAGACACTGGACTGATAACGGTATTCAGCATCAAACGTCAGCTTTCCGTTATTTAATAACCAGCTATAGTCTGTCGCCAGATTAAGCGAAATATCGGGTGCTTGTGGCAACGGGTTTCCGGAACGATCTGGATTATCACCCGGATTGTTAGGATCGACTGAAACGAAGTCAGCAAATTTTGCATTCAGCAATGTCGCCGCCAGAGAAAATCCAAGATTCCACATTGGTTGAAAACGGGCTTCGAGGTCAAGGCCCTTTATTATAGATTTTGCCGCGTTGATAACAATAGGGTATGTGCCAACCGGAGCATTTCGGGGTGGGGTTCGTAATTGCATATTGTCATAATCATAATAGAACAGAGCCACGTCCAGAAGAAGATGCTGTTTCGGCAGGGTAGATTTAATACCGGCTTCATAGGCCCAAAGATACTCCGAATCAAATGCCGGCTGTATACTTGAGGTATTAAAACCACCTGCTTTGTAACCCCGTGAAGCGGTTATGTAATAAAATTTGTTTGAGTGGGGTGAGTATTCCAACGTGAATTCAGGTGTTAATGCTCGCCAGCTTTTTTCTGCATCCTGTGTTGTTATTGTAGTGCCGGTAGATTTTGAAACTGTCTTGACAAGATCCAGCTTGCGCCTGTCATGGCTGTATCGTATTCCCACCTTACTGCGCCAACCTGGGAAGAAGCGCCAGGTGAGTTGCCCAAAAGTGGCATAGGAGAGCGTGCCGACCGTACCATCAGGCACACTTTTTACGCCGTTCAGTGGCAGGCGTACATCCAGCATTTGCTCAGCCTCTTCATTAAATAAAAACAGGCCGGTTATCCATGACAGGTTTTTTTGCGTAGCCGAGAGCAGACGTAACTCCTGCATGAACGCATTGGAGTCCGCCTTCGGGTAGTTAGCGGAAAAATTCACATTGGTGCCATCAAGATCCATGGCAAGCTTACCTTGCGTATCCACCCAGGCGGTTGTTGATATGAATTCAAAATGTTCGTACTTCCAGTTCAACCGGGCGCTATATCGGTTGCTTTGCACATTCAGATTAGGACTGACATTAGAGGTCAGTTCACGCGGGTTCTCAGGCACAATGCCACCAAGGGCGATGCCACCGTTTACGCCATGGTGGGGATCCGGCTGAGGTGCGATAGCGCGTGAGCTGTCTTCGCTGCTATGTGAAGCAGTCAGTAACAACCGCAGATTTTCCGTGGGGATATACAGCAATTTTCCGCGCATGGCGTAATAATTCTCATCATCAGCATCTTCGTGCAAATAAATATTTTGTGAGTAACCATCGCGCCGGGTTGCCGTTCCGGCAAGACGAAACACTAGCGTTGAGCCGGTTATCGGCAGGTTTACTGCACTGCGGAGTTGACGTTTATTGTAACTGCCATAAAGAATATCCGCATACGCTGTTTTGTAGGGTTGGGGATCTCGTGTATGGATACTGACTGCACCGCCAACCACGTTGCGTCCCAGATAAACCCCCTGCGGACCCTTGATAACTTCTACTCGTTCCAGATCATAAAAATCTACGATGGAATCGAAAGCCCGGGGCAAATAGATACCATCAACAAAAGTTGCAACACTGGCTTCTGCACCGGCTGAAATAATATCGCTGCCTACGCCACGCAAATAGGGCTGGCCCAATAATGCGTTGGTTTTTAAGATGAAGCCAGGGGTTTTGTATTGGAGATCGATAGTGTTATTTATTCCAGATCTATCGAGTTCCTGCCCAGAAAAATAGTTGACTGTCTTGGGCGTTTGCTGCGGATCAACAGGCTGCCCTTCCGGTGTGATAACAATGGTTCTTGCTGTGAATTCGCCTTCTGGTTTGTTAGGTGTGGATTCCTGCATATCGGAATCATTTGATTCCGGTTCTGCCATAACTTGATGGGCAGAACAGGATATGAGTAGAAACAACCATATTTTCCAACAGAAGCATGATCGGGGTTGTTGCGTGATCTGTTCCATCGATTTTCTCTTATCATTATTAGTACCTTAGAAATGATTTTCTGTGCATTTTGCAGAAAATTATTTCGTGAAGGTACTTATCTTGTGGTTTATCCAGGTTAGGTCTTTATTATGTAAGAGAAAAACCCCTTCTTGCAAACAGGGTTTCCTAATATAACAGGGTAAGATCGTACTTTTTGGATAGGCTGATTCAAGTAACTGAATAGCGCTATTACCCCGGGAGGATATGATGCAGAACAGCTATTTTACCAGCTTAAGGTGCGAACCTGGTGGAGGTTTGTCCGGTTCGGGCGCGGGGGGCGGTTCGTTACTACTTTCATTAAACACCATCCCCTGTCCATTTTCCTTTGCATAAACGGCGAGTATGGCGGAAACCGGAAAACTGACATCCGTGGGTTTACCGGAAAAGCGTGCATTGAACATGACGTAATCATTAGC
>DRJN01000289.1 GCA_011052165.1 Gammaproteobacteria bacterium | reverse complement strand
TTGGCGTCTTGTCACTTCCAGGGTAGTAGGGCTTCGACGGACGTAGCTCTGGGCAGTTCGATAAACACGTTTCGTAAATACGCATAGGGTTCCAGTCACGGGGTCAGAACACAGGTTTTGCTTATATACTTCCTCGCCAGTCCTACTGGTTGGCAGCTGATTCAACCTGATAGGACCTCTCGCCTCTGATGGAGTCCGGTGTCTGACTCCAACGTGCGTTATTATATTTTCACTCCAGCCTATCTTTCCAGTAATTGGGTTCTCTATGTAAGTTGGAAACAGAGATTATTAATATTTCGTTTTCCAAAACAGAATAAATTAACCCGTAAGGAAATCTCAATGTCTGGCAACGCCTAGTATTTTTAGAAAGTGGCTGCCATGCTTCAGGGAAGTTAGCGATTCTATCAAGCGTATTTAGAATCTCATTTAATAATTCAGCTCCTAAATCGGGTGATTCTGAATTATAGTTGTTCTATTGCTTGATCTAATTCACTTTGAGTTTCTTCAAGAAATGTTATTTTCATTTATATTTAGATAAAACTTCTTCCAGTGACACTGCTTTTAACTTTCCTTGTTTATATGCATCTAATCTTGATTCTGATTCATCTGCCCAAAGCTTATCAAGTTCTTTATCTGGTTTGTTTAAACTAGTTATTAATTGCTCTACTAATTTTGCCTTCTCAATTGGTTCAAGATGTATAGCTTCTTTTAAAATATCTTTGGCAGTTGACATATGACACCATTAAAATGTAATCGCTTAGGCTTCAGTATAACACGATTGTAGAATATTGATTTCATTGAATATAACGCCCGTATCAGGGGCTTTCAAAGTTGGCGGGGGTTTTGCATTTTTTTGCAAAAGCCGCGACAGGTTTCAGGGGGTCCACTTCATTCAGAAGCATTAAAAGCTGCATATTCCAGCCCAAGATGAACAGTCATTCCGGTTCAACGTGAACGCCTGTTCTGGTTGAATGGGCAACGGGCAACGATTAATAACTTGAGAAAATGTCAAATGTAAGGTGTGATCCCGTGGTCTGCTTTTAATCCCTCTTCAGGATTTTTCACCGTAACAGGATAATTCTTGAATATGGCCGAATTCTTTTACCTTTGAAATGTGTTTTTTGTCATTCGTTATAAAAATAGCATTACTTGAAATTGCCAACGCATGATACAAGCAGTCGGTCAACTCGGGATAACCACTTTTCCTGTTCCCTGTTCTGGCCATCTCTATAGCTTTCATGCGTACTTCAATATTGGGAACAACAATGTGCAGTATTTCCTGCCTGGCTAGTTCTTCAATATATTTTAGATGCTGTTCTACCTCTTTAATGTCGTCGAGATTACCACAAAGAACTTCTGTGATTTCATCTAAAACGAGGCCTGGAACTATAATTTGAATTTGTTCTAAAATTGCATCCTTAAGAATTTGTTTTGCGTTATCCTGTAATGGCCGACAGTAGATGTATTCAAGGAAGACGTTTGCATCCAGGACGTACCGGCTATTTTCCATCTCTGATACTTGCCTTGATTCTTTTTTGTTTACGCATGGATCTTAAAATGTCAACAGGGTTTTGGTCTACTCCTATCCTCGGTAAACTATTCAATTCTTCCAATAAAATTTTTTGCCTGGAAGTAATTGAAGGGCATCCCGATACGCGGCTGTTTGAACTCTCAAGAGGGACAATTCTGGCTAAAGGTTTCCCTTTTCTTTCAATAGTGACAATATCGCCCTTGTGAAAAACCTCATCCAGCAAAGTGCCAAATTGTCTGCGAGCGGCGGTTACATCAATTATTCTTTCCATAACGTTCTCCGTTAAACCATATTGACTATATCAACCATTATAGTTCGAGACCTAACAATGTCAATTTCCAACAGTCCAACTCCAACGGGGGGCAACCCATTGAATAACGACAAGAAACCTTCTCGGGTTCCCACCACGCTCTGCGTGGGGAAAAACGGTTCCACGGGCGCTTGCGTAGCGATGGAGGGATGCCGTCCAATAACTGCTCTGCTGACCGTAAAGGTCCTGTTAAGTGTTGTAACTTGAGAAAATGTCAAATGTAAGGTATGACCCCGTGTGCCGTGTGTTTCTTTTAAATCACTTAAATTTATGACCCTTAAAGTTAGCGTTCTGATCAGTTTTGTCACTAAAGATCAATGGTATTGCTGACCCTGAATGTTTTACTAATGGGTATGTTTTTTGTCGCAGTGGTCAGCGTACATACCTGTTTTACTGTTTCTTCACCAAATATTTTGATCAGCTTTTTGATGTTCTTTGGTATTTCACCGCTTTCATCCTGCCATTTACATTCATACAGGTTCAGCAGGTTGCCTTCAGGAATCAGAAAATCCACTTCTCGTCCGTCTTTGTCGCGGAAATAATAAAGCGCATCTCCTTTCCCCTGGTTATGCAGGCTTCGCAGTAATTGCCCCAGCGCAAAGGTTTCAAAAATCGCGCCAAGTAACGGGGTGTTTCTTAATATTTCTGTATTCTGAATATTCATCAGATAACAAAGCAGACCGGTGTCCAGAAAATATAGCTTGGGTGATTTGATAATGCGTTTTCCAAAGTTTTCGAAATAAGGCTTAAGCAGGTAAATAATATTGGAAGCTTCCAGTACGCTTATCCAGCTTTTGATGGTATTGGTACTCACGCCGACTTCGGTGGCAATTCGATTCATGGAAAATATTTGCCCCGAGCGTATTGCCAGGAGACGCATAAACTGGTCGAATTGACGGATATTACGAATGTTAATAAGTTGACGTACATCACGTTCAATGTACGTTGCCATGTAATCGCTGAAAAATCGACCGGGTTCCAGTGCATGTTGATAGATTTCGGGATAACCGCCTTTGATGATCCAGGTCAGTATGTTTTCTGGCGTGGGTACCAGCCTGAAATGTTTACTCAATTCTCTGGCAGACAGACTATGTAAATGAATAATCGAAACTCGCCCGGCAAGACTTTCGGATACCCCTTTCATTGACGGGAACTGCTGTGACCCGGTCATAATGAATTGACCCGTTGCATTGCGTTGCCGGTCAATCTGAATTTTAATGGCCCTGAATAATTCTGGTGCATACTGGATTTCGTCAATAACCAGTGGCACGCCATGAGAGGTGAGAAAGAAATCCCCATTCTCACTTGCCTGCCTGGCCTCAAGCGGAACATCCAGGCTGACATAAGGAAGATCAGGGAATAATCGATTCAATAAACTGGATTTACCTGTTTGACGGGCACCGGTTATTAGTAAAGCGGGTCGTGTTGAACGGGTTTGCTCGATTAACGATGAAATTTCACGTTTTACCCACATGGTTCGGATAATATGCAATATAAGTGCAGATATGTCAATAAACTACCCCGCCGCAAGCGGGCGGGGTATTAATCTGTAACGTACTGATGGGTTTCGCTTCGCTCTACCCATATATGATAGTGTGTGCTATCGCTGTCTGACAGCCCATGGCATCAATGGTGACAATTGTAAGTGCCACTCGAGACCCGCTGTTATTTGCCGCTGTTCCGCTCCGGAACGAAAATCACTCCATCCTGAACGGTTTGTTTAGGGTAGCCGTTTTTGCGCATGGAGCGATGCCCACTCAAGCGTAACCAGATGACATTGGACCGGAAAACCGGTATGGAAGGTGTTGCCGAGGAGACAGGCATAGCGCCAGCCTAGATTTGACGGTCAAACTGACGCTACGCCCCAAACCGTGCTTTCGCACAGCCCGACTATGGTCTCACCAGGACGGGTCAAAATCCAGCCCTCATCGGCCTTGCGTACCGATGAACCCCAGTGCCCGGATATTTCAATGCGCGCGTTGTCACTGCCAGGTCATTATCTGTCGTCACTGCGACCGCGGTAACGTTTATTGCGCGAACGACTGCGCTGATCTGGCGCGAACCACCTCGCTGCACCGGGCAGCCAAACGTTACCGCTCAACGCGCCATGGCCGGCACAACAATGCGGACCGACAGCGCCGGTTCCGGGCGCGCCAACGAAAAAAAGTAACGCATCAGGGTTCCCTTAAGATCATCGGCCTTGTTCTACTGCTATTGGCATTGAACACACGGGAAAGTCACCCCGAATACGGGGGCAATCGCTCGGAGACAGCCATCTACTGCCATGTCTGTCACTGCGAATGCGATGCCTTCCTCAGACGTGACTTTCTACGACCGCCGCAACGCACCCAACAGCACAGATCACTGTGCAGTCATTGATTGAAGGAGGTAACCATTGGCTATCAGTCAGGAACTCGAAGCGAAAATTCTTCGCTATCACTTTGTCGAGCTCTGGGGGCCGCATACCATTGCCGCCCAGCTTGATGTTCATCACTCCGTAGTTGATCGTGTACTGTCTCAGGCGGGCATGCCCAAGGCCGAACGCGCACCAAGGACATCGATCATTGATCCCTACCTGCCCTTCATCATCGAGACCCTGGCGCAATACCCCAGGCTCACCGCCACGCGGCTGTATGCCATGGCACAGCAACGCGGCTACCCGGGCGGAGCCAGCCATTTCCGCTCGCATGTCGCACAACTGCGTCCGCGTAAACCGAGCGAAGCCTACCTTCGACTCAGAACCTTGCCGGGCGAACAGTCACAAGTTGACTGGGGTCATTTTGGTTATGTTCAGATCGGTCGTGCAAAGCGACCGCTGATGGCTTTTGTGATGGTACTCAGCTGGAGCCGCCAGATCTTCCTGCGTTTCTATCTCAATCAACGCATGGAAAGCTTCCTGCGTGGCCATGTTGCCGCCTTTAACGCCTGGGGCGCATTACCGAGGGTGCTGCTCTACGATAACCTGAAGTCCGCCGTACTCGAGCGTCGTGAGGATGCCATCCGCTTCCATCCCACGCTATTGGCGTTGTCCGCGCACTACCACTTCGAACCCCGACCGGTCGCCGTCGCCCGGGGTAACGAGAAAGGCCGGGTCGAGCGCGCGATACGCTATATCCGCGACAACTTCTTTGCCGGCCGCCAGTGGTCCGAACTCGATGACCTGAATGCACAGGCCGATGCCTGGTGTGCAGGCCCGGCGGCCAACCGACCGTGCCCGGAAGACCGGAGTATGACGGTGCGCGAGGCCTTTGCGCAGGAACAGCCACACCTGCTGGCGTTGCCGGACAATCCCTTCGAAACCGACGAGCGGGTCGCGGTCAGTGTGGGTAAAACGCCGTATATACGCTTTGATCTGAACGATTACAGTGTGCCGCATACCCAGGTGCGGCGCAGTGTAACGGTCATGGCCTCACGGATCCGTGTGCGGGTACTCGATGGCAGCGAGGTGATCGCCGAGCACCCGCGCGTCTATGGCAAAGGCGAGCAGATCGAAAATCCGGCGCATCTCGAAGCACTGGTCAGCGATAAGCGCGCCGCACGCCATCACCGCGGACAGGACCGGCTGGCGCATGCCGCACCCTCGAGTCATGCGCTATTGCAACAAGCCGCGCACCGCGGCACACCGCTATCGCGTGTCACCGCCCAACTCGTGCAACTGCTCGACGATTACGGCGCGGCCGAACTCGAGTACGCCATCACAGAGGCGCTGAAGAACGACGTGCCCCATCC
>DRJN01000288.1 GCA_011052165.1 Gammaproteobacteria bacterium | reverse complement strand
TCGCATCAAAATTAATTTACATTTTGGGGCGTCGAGATGCCCGTCCAGCAAGGCGAGAGGAGTGCGAATAGCCGGCCTATTTAAGCGACGAACAACGCAGCGGGGCGGAATAGATCGGCGGTCCGAACTGTGAATTAATTTTGATGCGAGGCCTAAGTGGCAGATACCCGATATATGGATTCGATCATTCGTTATATATTTTCCCGACCGCTACTCACCGCCCTGCTGGTAGGCACCAGCATCCATCTTTTTAATCAGCTTAACCTGTATCTGGCCTCCGGCGTCCTGCATTTCCGGCAGTGGCAAAATGGTATTTTTAATCATACGGCTTATACCCTGATTGACGTTCTCATCCCTTTTTTCGTGCCCTGGATGGTCGCCAGCTTTGGCTGTTATCTGTCCCGTTTTCGCCAGCAGCAGGTCATGAACATGTTTCCAGACAGCAACCCGGATATCGTCATGTCACTGGATAATTCAGGTGTTGTTCAGTACGTCAACAAGTCCTGCGAGACCATCCTTAAACAGCTTGGCATTGATCGCACTGATGCCGCCCGTCTGCTGCCTGAGCATTTTCATACATCTGCCCATACCGATAGAGACGGACATAACCCCGCCACCGAGTCCATCCGTCATGGGCAACAGATCTTTCATTTTCGTCTCATGCGCAGTAATCAGCACACTCTTGTCATCGGCCATGACATTAGCGACCTGTATGCGCAACACAACCGGCTCGAAGGAGTGGTGCAGCAATTTCATAACATGACTGAATACATGGACAGAACGCTGGAAAGTTATGATCCCCTACACTTTGACGCCGACGAATATGATCAACTGATCATTGAAAAACTATTTTCAAAAAAAGCCATTGCCACTAATAACAATCCCGAGCATGTCTTTCTACTTGACTGGAAAAAAAGTAAGCCGGGCGGCTATCTCTACTCTATCAGCAATGATACTGTCTATCGCCGGGAATATATCGAGCTTGAAGACGATGTCAATCGCTATGCCATCATGTCCGGCGAAGAAGAAGTGGTGTTCATCAACTGGGAGGATGATGCTGATAATCTTCAGGATTTTCAGGAACGATTTCATCCCCAGGTACGCCGCCATATTGGTATCATTGAACGTTACACCACCTACCGTAGTGGCGACGTCGCCATTATCGCTTTTTATCGCGGGCGCAGGCTAGACCATTATGACGCCATGATACTTAAGGCGCTGGCAACTTTTTCCCAGTCCCTGCACCGTATCGCCGAAGAAAACCGGGAAACCGAACGCGCCTTTCTTTATACGGTCGATGCCCTTGCCCGTGCCGCAGAAGCCAACGATGAGGATACTGGCGCCCATATTGTACGCATTAACGAATATGCGAGGATCCTGGCTGAGGAAATGGGCATGGATGAACACTTCGTTAATGTTATTCATTACTCTGCACAAATGCATGATGTGGGTAAAGTTCACGTCTCTGCAGAGATTCTGAAAAAACCGGGCAAGCTAACCGATGAGGAGTTCAGCAAAATGAAGGCCCACCCGGCTTACGGCGCCCGTATTCTGGGTGATTCACCACGGCTGGCCATGGCCAGGGAAATCGCTCTTTATCACCATGAAAAATACACTGGCAAGGGCTATCCCCATGGCCTTGCCGGCGACGCCATTCCCCTGTCTGCTCGTATCGTCGCCCTTGCCGATGTCTATGACGCACTGCGCCAGGGGCGAGTCTATAAACCCGCCTTTTCCCATGAGAAGACAGTACACATTATTACTGAAGGAGACGGGCGCACCCTGCCGGATGATTTTGATCCAGAGGTGCTGGCTGCCTTCAGGCGCACTGAAAAAGAGCTGGATCACATTTTCCACCACTACGTCTGAATCCCCCTGACTGAGATGACAGCCCAGAGGGAGCACCTGCGCTATCGTGGTACCAAACTCTTCTTCCTTAGTTCATAATCCGCCAGTGCTGCCGGGTACGGACCGCATCTAAATAAGTATTTCGAATTCCTGTCCAGCAAAACCGTTCGCCCTGAACCCTTCGACTTCGCTCAGGAGAGCCCTGTCGAAGGGGGAAATAGCCTTAAATATTGGTATTTCAGGCTTTTACGTTCATGGTTCGACAGGACTCTCCTGAGCAAAACCGACGGACTCACCACGAACGTAATCTGTATAGTGGACAGGCATTCGGAACAGTTATTTAGTCCCCGGCCAAAAACTGGTCGCATTGGTTGTCGGCCGACAGGTAGATGTCATGCACGTCACAGATGCCATCATCCTTGCGCACCGAGCCGTGCCCCGAGCCAAGCGTGATCATGCCCTTGAACACTTGTTCAAGATAGGCAGGCGAATTGCGAAAGTGGGCACAGTTGATGCATTGCTTGAAGTCGGTCTTGGTTTTCACTTGCTCTGCCTTCATCGGGGTTTGTCTTCAGTGGGATAAAGTCCACTCGATCATCGGGAGAGCCGCCAACGGCCCTGTGAGGCCGTTGGCGGTTTCGCCGATCAGTGACTGCTGAGCGTTTGCCAGTAATGGGCAAACACGATGGTTGAGAGTATAAAGCCGAGCGTGA
>DRJN01000287.1 GCA_011052165.1 Gammaproteobacteria bacterium | reverse complement strand
GTGTGGCCGTGGGCGCGCACCTGGGCATAGCCGTATTCATGCTGCTTGGCGGTTTCAACCTTGCCGCCCAACTGCGCGGCCATGGTCTGCATGCCATAACAGATCCCCAGCACCGGTACGCCCAGCTCAAATACCAAAGCCGGTGCGCGTGGCGTATCGTCTCCTGTCACCGACTCCGGCCCACCGGAGAGAATGATGGCGCGGGGTTTGAAATCACGGATTTCCGATTCATCCAGATCACAAGGCACCAGTTCGCAATAGACTCCGGCTTCGCGTACACGGCGGGCTATCAGCTGGGTATATTGGGAACCAAAGTCAAGGATCAGAATGCGGTGGGCGTGGATATCGGTCGTCATAGAAAGTGTCCATCCATCAACATGGATAATTAATCCGGGGAACGCCAAGGCACAGAGAAAAAATGATTAACAATCAAGCTTATTTTTCGTCACGAACAGGGAACAATCAAACCCGGTAGTTGGGCGCCTCCTTGGTGATCTGTACATCGTGCACATGACTTTCCTGCATGCCCGCGCCGGTGATGCGCACGAATCGGGGTTTGGTGCGCATTTCGTCAATAGTTGCACAGCCGGTATAGCCCATGCTGGACCGCACGCCGCCCAGCAGTTGATGAATTACCGGCTGCATGGGTCCTTTGAAGGGCACCCGGCCTTCGATGCCCTCCGGCACCAGTTTTTCAGCTTCACTGTCTTCCTGAAAATAACGATCACTGGAGCCCTGCTTCGAAGCCATCGCGCCCATTGACCCCATGCCGCGATAGGATTTGTAGGAACGCCCCTGGAACAGCTCTACCTCGCCCGGCGCCTCTTCGGTACCGGCAAACATACTGCCCACCATGATAGTGTAGGCTCCGGCCACCAGCGCCTTGGCCATATCACCCGAATAACGAATGCCGCCATCTGCAATGACCGGCACACCGGAATCCTTGAGTGCTTCCGCCACATTGGCCACGGCAGTAATCTGGGGCACCCCGACACCGGCGACGACTCGGGTGGTACAGATGGAGCCAGGACCAATGCCGACCTTAACGGCATCCGCACCCGCCTCGACCAGGGCCAGGGCTGCTTCGGCCGTGGCAATATTTCCACCAATCACCTGTACCTTTGAAAAATGCTCTTTCACCCAGGCCACCCGATCCAGTACGCCTTGGGAGTGACCATGGGCCGTGTCCACCACCAGCACATCCACCCCGGCCTTCACCAGGGCCGTAACCCGCTCATCGGTACCGGCACCGACACCCACGGCCGCGCCCACGCGCAGACGCCCTTGTTCATCCTTGCAGGCAAAGGGATTTTCCTTGGCCTTCTGGATGTCCTTGACCGTAACCAGGCCGCGCAACTGGAATTTATCATCCACTACCAGTACTTTTTCAATGCGGTTTTCATGCAGCAATTTGCGAATCTCACCACGCCGGGTTCCCTCTGATACGGTCACCAACCTGTCTTTGGGCGTCATAATGCTGGAAACCGGGCTGTCAAAATTCTTTTCAAAGCGCAAATCCCGGCTGGTCACAATCCCTACCAGATTCTCGCCATCGACGACGGGCACCCCGGAGATATTATGTGCCCGTGTCAAATCCAGCACGGCCTGAATACTGGTCTTCGGGCCAACGGTGAGGGGATCTTTAATCACCCCGCTTTCAAATTTCTTTACCACACTGACCTGAACGGCCTGCTCTTCGATGGTCATATTTTTATGAATAACGCCAATTCCCCCTTCCTGCGCAAGAGCAATGGCCAGTCGCGCTTCGGTCACCGTGTCCATGGCGGCTGATATCAGCGGGATATTCAGGATTATTTCTCGGGTCAGCTTGCTCTGCAGATTGACATCCTTAGGCAAAATGCTCGAATAGGCGGGGAGTAACAGGACGTCGTCGAAGGTCAGAGCTTCTTCGGCTATACGCAACATATCGGGGCTTCCAGGTTGGGATATAAGCAGGACATTATAAAGTTTTTTAGTACCTTAGAAATGATTTTCTGTGCATTTTGCAGAAAATTATTTCGTGAAGGTACTTATCTTGTGGTTTATCCAGGTTAGGGCATGGGTAAATAAGAATGAATAAATACAATAGTTGCCAATCTGTGCCGATAACCGCATAATTTCCTTATCAGCAGGGAAATCGGGAAACCGCATTCCGAGTGGAGAAAATAACAACGATAAACTCAGGTCACCCCTGCGGGGGGAACCGCCAATCCATCCCATTTCATATTTTTGGAGGAGTTATGAAAAAATTATTACTCGCTGCCACGGCAGCCCTGGTCCTGAACGCCTGCGCCTATACCTCTGCTGCCAGCACCGATGACGCTAAAACCGCCATCAGTCAGGCGGTGCAAAAAACTCAGCAGTCTGCTAGGGTTGACTACGAGTGGCGCGATACCGGGAAAATCATCAAAAAGGCAAAAGCCGCCCTTAAAAAAGGCAACATTGATGCTGCGATTAAACTCGCTAACAAGGCCGGCAGACAGAGCGATAACGCCCTGAAGCAATATGCCGAACAAAAAAATGCCGGACCGCGATTTAACTAGTGTCTGACAGCCAAAGAGCAGGTAGTGGACACTGTCTACAAATAACAGCCATGAATAAAGCCTGTTGCACCTGCATAATGATGTGATAATTTGGCCGGGTTATACTCGGCCTTTTTTTAACAACAGCGACACCCGCTTTTGTACCTTGCGCCTTTCTTCTTGTGCCCGACTCAATGACCCACAGCCAAAACACGATTGAACGAGATATTTACTCCGTCTCTCGCCTGAATCGCGAAGCCCGCAGCCTGCTGGAAGGCCGCTTTCCCCTGCTTTGGCTGGAGGGCGAAATGTCCAATCTGGCCCAGCCTGCTTCCGG
>DRJN01000286.1 GCA_011052165.1 Gammaproteobacteria bacterium | reverse complement strand
TGCTATTAAAATGTCCGGAGCTTTGAGTTTCTCTGTGTGGGCGACGGAAGGAAATGCCTGTGGGCACAAAACTCGTGCCCACCCTACAAAGGCTTTTCTAGCCCGGACAAAGCTCCCGTTACGAAATTATTTTCTGCAAAATAATTTCCAGGGTACTAAAGACGCAGACAGAATCATGAGTAACCGGAACATCAAAGCCCAGCAAATGCGCCTGCGTTTGGCTCAGGAGGCGGCGCAGATTCTGTTGCAAAATGGAAGCCGCGATTATTATGCCGCCAAGCACAAGGCGGCGCTGCATCTGGGCGCGGCGGATACGCGCAACATGCCCAGCAATACCGAGATTGAGTCTGCGTTACAGGAATACCAGCGGATTTTTCGCGCGGATAGGCAGCCGGTCGAGTTGCGGCGTTTACGCGAGGCGGCGCTGCACGCCATGCAGTTTTTCAGGGATTTCAATCCTCGGCTGGTGGGTAGCGTTCTGCGCGGCACCGCAGATGAGCATTCGGTGGTGACTTTGCATGTGATTGCCGCGACGGTGGAAGAGATCGATCTGTTTCTGCTGCACTACAATATTCCCTTCGAGATGGGCGAGAAGCGGGTGCGTTTTCAGGCTGACGTGATGCAGAGTTTGCCGGTGTACCGGTTTGTCGCGGAAGAGGTACCGATTGAAATGGTTATTTTTCCACAGGACGGGCCACGCCAACCGCCTCTGAGTCCGCTGGACAGCAAGCCCATGCCGCGCGCCGATATCCAGGCGCTTGAAAAATTATTGCAGACAGAACAGGTGCCACACCCGCCTTAGATATCGGGTTGCCCCCTTTTTTTATTTTAGCCGCGCCACCCCGGTATCAATGGCGGCCTGGGCTACCGCGCCGGCCACCCTTTCGCGCAAGCGCGGATCAAAGGGCGTGGGAATAATATAGTGCGGACCGAAAGCCAGGGGTCCGCCGCCATAAACGTCAATCACGTCGTCCGGCACCGGTTCGCGGGCCAGTCCGGCCAGGGCTTTGACGGCGGCAATTTTCATGGCGGTATTGATACAGGTGGCGCGCACGTCCAGCGCGCCGCGGAAAATGAAGGGAAACCCGAGGACATTGTTGACCTGGTTGGGGTAGTCGCTACGTCCGGTGGCGAGGATGAGATCGTCGCGTGTGGCATGGGCCAGAGCCGGGTCGATTTCAGGATCGGGGTTGGAGAGGGCAAATACGATCGGGTTGGGGGCCATGCTGCGTAACATATCCGCAGTGACCAGGTTAGGACCGGAGACCCCGATAAAAACATCCGCACCGTCGAAGGCGTCAGCGGGGCTACGGCGACGGGTTTCACGGGAAAACTCAAACTTGTACTGATTCACATCCTCACGGCCGTGGTGCACCACGCCCTTGCGATCCAGCAGATAGATGCGCCGCGCGCCCAGGTTCTTAAGCATCCGCATGGCGGCAATGCCAGCGGCCCCCGCGCCCAGGCAAACGATATGAGCGGATTCCAGATCCTTGCCGGCAATCTCCAGGGCATTGAGCAGGCCGGCAGCGATGATGATGGCGGTGCCGTGCTGATCGTCATGGAAGACCGGAATGTTGAGCTGTTTTCTCAGGCTGTGTTCGATTTCAAAACAGGCTGGTGCGGCGATGTCTTCCAGGTTAATGCCGCCGAAAGTGGGGGCAATACGGCGCACGGTGTCAATGAAGTCCCCTGGCGTTTCAGCATCGACTTCGATGTCCGTGACATCAATGCCGGCAAAGCGCTTGAACAGCACAGCTTTGCCTTCCATCACCGGCTTGCTGGCCAGCGCGCCCATCCGGCCCAGCCCCAGAACCGCTGAACCATCGGTAATCACAGCGACCAGATTGCCCTTGTTGGTATAGAGGTAGGCATTATCAGGTTCCTCGGCAATGGCGCGCACCGGGGCAGCCACGCCGGGTGTATAGGCCAGGCTGAGTTCTTTCTTGGTGTCAACCGGTTTGGTAATCGCGGTGGCAGTTTTCCCCGGTATGGGTTCAGCATGATAGCGAAGCGCGTCAGCGGCAAGCTTTTTCTGTTCGGGAGTATCAGTGCTCATGCAGTTTTTCCTTGGCAAAGAAGTTAAGAGTCGGTCAGTTGTGATGAGACTTGATAGTGTAGATCTAAGCCGGCATCGTCGGGAACCGTTTGCAGCTAATTTAGTTTTGAGACAGAGATTTCCAGCGAGGCGGGGTGATGCAGGTTCATGCGCCACTGTCCCCGGTAGACATAGATCCAGCCGCGGGCGGTTAGCTCATGGCCAATGAGTTGATCAAAACGAATTTTTCTGAAATAGCGACGATCTTTTTTAGGAATGCGCAGGGCGAAGCGCTTGCCAAGATTCAACCAGAGGGCGGTTTTGCTTTTGCCAATACGGCTCAGACGGCCACGGATAAAATGAAAGCCATGAACTCCGCTGGGCAGATGGTTAGCGTCGAGCGGGGCGAAATACGCCCGGCGCCAGATCCCGCGGTGTTGTTTGCGGGCGCTCTTTTCTGCCTGAAGATAGCATTGATAGGCCCAGAGGTTGGGGGGGATCTGGATAGCGGCGCCCATCCCGGCGGCCAGCAGGCTGGCGCTGAGGTTGCGGCCATCGGCGTTAAAAACGTGGGCCAGCAGACGGCCATAACGGTCCTTTTTTTCTTTTCCCCAGCGTAGTCTGAGAGGGGTGCCGGGACCGGCCAGCGTCTGTAGCATATGCCATGCTCTGCCCGCCAGCGGTTCGGCAGCCTGCCTGTTTTTGCCGCGTTCAGGCGCATTCACGCCAATCAGGCGCAGCCGGCGCCCATCGTCAAGTTGCAGGGTGTCGCCATCAATGACGCGTTTGCTAATGACGCTTTCATCATAACGGGGACTGGGACAGGTCGCTGCTTGCACCTGAGCCGAAAAAACGCCTGGCGCAAGCGCTAGAAACAGACAGCATGTTCCGAGCGACGTGAAAAAGTGCGGAGTCAAACACGAAACGCTTTTGCTGTACTTCCTGTGCAGCAGAATAGGAGGCATTTCCGGCCTTATTTCATACCGTATTTCTGGCGGAATTTGTCGACGCGCCCAGCGGTATCAACCAGTTTCTGTTTGCCGGTATAAAAAGGGTGGCACTGCGAACAGACTTCGATAGTGATGTCTTTAGCGCTGGTGGAACGGGTGTTGAAGGTGTTGCCACAACTGCAGGTGACGGTAATATCGCCGTAAGCGGGGTGTATTTCTGCTTTCATTTGTCCTTGACCTCAAATTTATTGATGTATGTCGCCACACCGCTCGAATATACAACGGGCACCACATACCAAGAGGCGGCTGATAATACGGAAAACCTCGCCTGACAGCAAGTCAGGCTGATTTTATTTTGGACGATTTTTTAGCGGGTTGAAAGGCAGGACGGTGGCCATGACGGGTTTGCTTTCGCGCATCGCCGGGTCCGGGTTAGCCAGATCCCGGGATACGTCACCCAATTTTTGCAGGCTATCCCACATCATGCGGGAAATTTTGAGGCAGGTGGACAGGGGGTTATCGGACTGGGCGCGCAGGCAGTCGATCTGCCATTGCAAACCGCGCATGCGCTGTTGGCGATCCCGGGGGGCATTGCCGATACAGACGCTGATAATTTCTGCGCGCATGGCTTCAAAGGTTTCCGGATCGGTTTGGGCGATTTCTGCCCAGCGGTCAAAATCAATGTTGCTGAGTTCTTCCCTCTGTAACTGCGTTTTGTTCATATCCCCGTACCCTCAAATTATCAGGGACGCCATCATGACGTATGTTTTCATCTATTTTGCCAGATCGCCGGTTACCGGGGGATAGGCAAAACCGCATAGGAAATACGGCTGTTGGACAATGATGCGTTCGAGATTAAATTCTCGTTGATAATCAAGAGCTTGTCAAAGCAACTTAGAAGAAAATGCTCATGTGAAGTCTGCGCTTACAGCGCTATGCGTTTGTATTCCAATCTATTTACAGAGCGTCAAAAAGATGAAATCTGATGAAAATATAGACAGATTTGTACGCACAGGGGAACTAAAGAGGGGGTGCCGGAGACCGTCCAGACCCCGGCAGAGGGTTATTAACGTTTCATGGAGTCAAAAAATTCAGCATTGGTTTTAGCGGCCTTGAGTTTGTCGTGAACAAACTCTATGGCGGCAATTTCATCCATATCATGCACCACTTTTCGCAAGATCCACATCATCTGCAATTCATCGGGTTTGGTCAGCAGCTCTTCCCGGCGGGTGCCGGAACGGTTGATGTTAATAGCGGGATACAGACGCTTTTCTGCAATTCGGCGATCCAGGTGGATTTCCATGTTGCCGGTACCCTTGAATTCTTCGTAAATCACGTCGTCCATACGTGAACCGGTTTCCACCAGCGCTGTGGCAATGATGGTCAGGCTACCGCCTTCCTCAATATTGCGCGCGGCGCCAAAGAAGCGCTTGGGGCGGTGCAGGGCGTTGGCGTCCACGCCGCCAGTGAGCACCTTGCCTGAGGAGGGGATGACCGTGTTATAGGCGCGGGCCAGACGGGTAATGGAGTCCAGCAGGATCACCACATCTTTTTTGTGCTCCACCAGACGCTTGGCTTTTTCAATGACCATTTCGGCCACTTGCACATGGCGGCTGGCCGGCTCGTCGAAGGTCGAAGAGACCACTTCACCGCGCACTGAGCGCGCCATTTCCGTGACTTCTTCGGGCCGTTCGTCGATGAGCAGGACGATGAGATGGATTTCCGGATGGTTTTGGGCGATGGAGTGGGCAATGTCGTGCAGCATCATGGTCTTGCCGGCCTTGGGCGGGGAGACGATGAGACCGCGCTGACCCTTGCCAATGGGGGCGACCATGTCGATGACCCGGGCGGTCATGTCCTCGGTGGCGCCATTGCCGACTTCAAGCACCAGACGTTTGTTCGGGTGCAGGGGGGTCAGGTTTTCAAACAGAACCTTGTTTTTGGCATTTTCGGGTGAATCAAAGTTGATTTCGCTGACTTTGAGCAGGGCAAAGTAACGTTCACTGTCTTTGGGAGGTCGGATTTTGCCCGAAATGGTGTCGCCGGTGCGCAGGTTGAAACGGCGGATCTGGCTGGGTGAAACATAGATATCGTCGGGTCCGGCCAGATAGGAACTCTCGGCGGATCGCAGGAAGCCGAAGCCATCCTGTAGAATTTCCAGGACACCGTCTCCGTAGATGTCCTCCCCGCTTTTAGCGTGAGCCTTGAGAATGGCAAAAATAATATCCTGTTTTCTTGAGCGGGAGGTGCCCTCAATGCCGTTTTTGCTGGCCAGGGTGATGAGATCGGGGACGGGAGTTTGTTTCAGTTCAGTCAGATTCATTACGGTTTATCTTCAATCAATAAGGATGGCAAAAAAAAAGATGTTATTTTGACTTGCTGGGTACTACGACGAACAGGCGCAACGCCACGATGTCGGGAAACTTGAATTTCTGGATATGTTCTGAGATTTGCCGGCAAGGGCAGTGTGCTTAATGGCTTCGGTTGCTACGAAATACTTATTGTCCTGTAAAATTAACATCAAATCATGAATTCGTCCAGTCCGGATTGAATATTATTGAACAGACCGAACGAATTCAGGGGTGAAACCGGGTTAAAGATTGCTGTCAATGAAGGCGGTCAGCTGTGATTTTGACACGGCCCCCACCTTGGTCGCTTCGACATTGCCGCTCTTGAACAGCATCAGGGTCGGAATTCCGCGAATGCCAAATTTGGGTGGAGTGGTGGGGTTTTCATCGATGTTCAGCTTGACGATTTTTAGTTTGCCATCATACTCATCGGCAATTTCATCCAGGATGGGTGCGATCATTTTGCAGGGGCCGCACCAGTCCGCCCAGTAGTCAACCAGTACCGGCCCTTCGGCGTTTACGACTTCCTGCTCGAAGCTGTCATCGGTCGCATAAACAATTTTATCGCTCAACGCTATTTCTCCCAGTTGTTTGTATTACCCGTATTTGAGCCTATGCGGCGCTTTATTTCAAGTCCCATAATTATCTTCGTGGCGGACTTATCTGTTATGCTCCCTGTATTATGACAGATAAACATATTACGGATATTACTTTTAAAAGTTTTGATCTGCCGGCTGAATTACAGCAAGGCATTGAAGATACAGGATTTTCTTATTGCACCCCGATTCAGGCAGAAACGCTGCCAATCGCTCTTACGGGTAAGGATGTGAGTGGCCAGGCGCAGACCGGCACCGGCAAAACCGCTGCTTTTTTAATTGCCACATTCGCAAATTTGCTGCGCAAACCCGCCGCCGCAGGGCAGGGTCCCCGGCCCCTGCGAGCAATCATTCTGGCCCCCACGCGGGAACTGGCGCTGCAAATCCATCGCGATGCGGAAAAAATCGGGGTACATACCGGACTGGAACTGGGTCTGGCTTACGGTGGCACCGGCTATGAAAGCCAACGTTGCACGCTGGAAGACGGCGTGGATGTTCTCATTGGCACGCCGGGGCGGATTATCGATTATTTCAAACAGGGTGTATTCAAGCTTAATGAGATTCAGGTGATGGTGTTGGATGAAGCCGATCGCATGTTTGATCTGGGCTTTATCAAGGATATTCGATACCTGTTGCGGCGCATGCCCCAACCGGAGTTGCGCCAGAGCCTGCTATTTTCGGCGACCCTATCCCACCGGGTGGCGGAACTGGCGTATGAACACATGAATAATCCCCAGCCGGTCAAGATTGAATCGGAGATGATTACTGCCGACAAGGTCACCGAGGTGGTGTACTACCCCGCCAGGGAAGAAAAAATCCCGCTGCTACTGGGTCTGTTGAGCACCTGGGAAGTGAAATGTGCTCTGGTATTCGTCAACACCAAGCGGGTGGCGGAAAAAGTAGCCGCCTACCTGGGGGGCAATGGTCATGAAACCGCCCTGCTGACCGGTGACGTGCCGCAGAAAAAGCGTCAGAGCCTGCTCAGGCGTTTTACCGACGGGGAGTTGAAAATCATGGTGGCGACCGATGTCGCCGCGCGCGGTCTGCATATTCCCGATGTCAGCCATGTCATCAATTTTGATCTGCCGCAGGACGCGGAAGATTATGTTCATCGTATCGGCCGCACCGCCCGTGCCGGCGCCAAAGGCGACGCCATCAGCTTTGCCTGCGATGAATATGTCTTTTCCCTGCCGGAAATTGAAGACTATATTGCGCACAAGATCACGGTCCGGCAAATTAGCGCCGACATGCTGCCGAAACCCCAGCCGCCCTTAAAAATTGAACGCAGGCCTCGGCGTCAGGGCGGCGGTCGGGGATCGTCTACCCGGGGTGGCCGCTCGGGGAATGCTTCGCCACGGCATCGCTCGGGTTGATTCAGGTAGCTTTTCCAATACCCGTCCGTCTACGTCAGAAAAATTACCGTTCGTCCTGAGCTTGTCGAAGGAAGTCCTTCGGCTTTTCTCAGGAGAGCCTTGTCGAAGCACTCACCGGGAGCATGGAAATTCGGGTATTTGGAACAGCCATTTAGCACTTGGAGCGTTCAGCTACCACCCATAGTGATGCGTAATTTCCTCGCCCGGGGCAATATCACGCAGGGCGCACACTTCAAGTGATTCATAGTAGGCCGCATTGGGGTTGTCGCTGTGATTGATATAACGCAGATAACAATGTACCTCAAAGCCCTGTTTCTCGCTTAGCCACAGCACATGGGGGCCGTCGGTTTTAGTCAGCCGGCCTTGAGCGATGCCAATCAGCTGGCCGGCGCGGATGGGCTTTTTTGCAAACAGTCCCTTGCCGTGAATCGAGCTGGAGGAGACGGATACCAATGGATTGTTACTGCGTTTCTGGATTTTAGGCATACGCGTTTCTATTGTTTAGTATTGAATCAAAATGATGGGTTTCGCTTTGCTTCTACCCATCCTACCCTATTTCGTACACCCATCAACATCAACTTTTAATGCTGTTGCTGCCGCCAATTCTGGAAATTGGGCTGACGTTGGTAGGCTTTACTCATGACGTAGGTCAGCACATTCCGCAGGCGATAGAACCAGACCACGGAGTCGATGCGGATAATTTCCCGGCCCCGCTCGTCAAAGAAAATCAGGGTGGGCGCATAATCCAGATTCATAGCCTGCGCCCACTGGCGTGTGGTGGTTTTTTTTCCGCTCGGGGTGATTAACGGAAGGTCAGTGGACATGTCCAGCTGTACCACGTCGAACTTGTCCAGTAGTTTGCGAATGCGGGGATCATTCAGCGGACCGCCATGTAGAATGTCACAGGCATGACAGCGGGGCCGTTCATAAGAGACGAGCAGAGGACGGTCGGCAGCGAAGTGACTACGATCAAGCATGTAGGGTGGGGGCAGAAAAGAGTCATATTTATTGAGCCCGTCCTTGCCGTAACGGAAGGCTTTTTCTGCGCGTGCCAGATAATGGCGAAAGGATTCTTCCCGATAATGGGCGTCGGCGGCATATTCAAGTGCGGCGCGAAACTGGTAGGGGGGGCGATAGCCGCGCAGACGCAGAGCTTCACGTCCCTGGAGATCGTAGAATACCAGTGAGGGGGTGAAATTGGTTTTCTGGGCGACAGAATAACTTCTTTCCGTCCAGTTCTTGCCGTTCAAATCAATGACCGATTTTTGTCCGCGCACATTGATGGCGATGACGTCAAAATTTTTCCGGGTGTAATGGATGATGTCTTTCTGGCCCCAGTCCTTTTCAAGCAGGGCCTTGCAATAAGGACAGCGTTTCTGGCCAAAGTAGATAATCAGTCCTTTTTTTCCGTTTTCACGGGCATCACTCACATCATCCCTGAGTTCGAGAAAACTCATTTTGAACCAGTCCGGTAGGACAATATCCTCTTTCAGCGGTTGATCATCGAAACCGGAAGTGTTGGGATCATCATGACTAGCGGCGAGGCTGGCATGGCTAAACAAAAGCAGCAAGCCGAACAGGGCGTTGATAAAATGAAATTTTGCAGGATACTCGAACATGGTTTACACACTGTACCGGTATTTGCCGGCGGCAGTTATTTTTATCGTGAGTACAGTATTGCATATCTGCGTCGTGTATGACACCAAAGAGCCGGGGTCAGACAGTGCTTACGTAAACGTTGGGTTCGGAATGGGCCGGGTAAAAATTTTCTGTGAAGATGACCGTCATCACGCCGTCTCATCGTAACGTCAGGAGGTGCTGCTGGACGAGCTATCCTTGCTGGCTTCTTCACTGGCGATCAGATCGCTGCAACGGTTATGCATGGTTTGCAGCGTGTCGTGGTTCAGGATCTTGATGTGCTTGCGTTCTACCTGCAACAGGCCTTGTTCCTGGAACTGGGTAAACAGGCGGCTGACGGTCTCCACCGCCATACCCAGCAGGTTGGCGATGTCGTTACGCGACATGCTAAGGTTGAATTCGGTTGAGGAAAAACCTCGTGTCCGGTAACGCCCCGAGAGATTGATCAGAAAACTGGCCAGCCGGCTGTCCACCGGCAGCCGCGCAAGAATGGTCATGTGGCACTGATTATGGCGGATTTCTTCGCTCATTAGCGACAGCAAATGGTGTTGCAGGCCGGGAATTCTCAGGCTCAGGGCTTCGAGTTGCTCATAGGGCAACTCACAAACGCTGGTGGTTTCCAGCGCCATGGCCGAGCAGATGTGCTGGTTGCTGCTGATGGCGTCCAGACCCATGAGTTCGCCGGGTAGATGCAGACTGATGATCTGATCACGACCATCGCGGGTGCTGATGAAGGCTTTCAGACTGCCGGAGCGCACCGCATAGACCGAGATAAAGGGATCGCCGGCACGATAGAGATATTCACCCTTTTCGACCGGCCGCCGACGCTTGATGATACTGTCGAGTTTATCCAGATCGCCTTCGGCTAAACCCATGGGCATGCACAGCTCGAACAGACTGCAGCTCTGGCAGCGGGAGCGGACTTCATCGAGCCTTACAATTCTGTCTTTTGGCATTTAAACACCTGTGGCGAGAGCAACGTTAAGGGTGAGAAGCCCCTCTGTCGCGCACTCGTCGTTTTTTAACATTTCTGTTCTGTACAAAATATTAATGAAAAATCCGGCGGGAATATACTTATTTCTGCAAATATTAACAAAAGTTATTTTTTCTTAAGAAAAGAGTCAGGAATAGCATCTTACAAAATTTAGCCCTCTCGGTCTTCCAACTATGCCGGAATCCGCGGTATCCTTCACCTATGCAAATTGTAGCGGCTGTTTTTCAGGCGCATATTAGGTAAGATTAACACGGTTTGGAGTCCACTATGTCAGAGCGTCAGGCCCGCGTGTCGCGCGAAACGCTGGAAACACAAATTGAAATCAGCCTGAATCTGGATGGCCGGGGCGATGCTCGATTTGAGACCGGCGTGCCTTTTCTGGAACACATGCTGGATCAGGTCGCTCGTCACGGTATGCTGGATCTGGACGTTAAGGCCAAAGGCGATGTCCACATCGATGACCACCACACAGTGGAGGATATCGGGATCACGCTTGGGCAGGCTTTTTTCCAGGCGCTGGGCGATAAAAAGGGGATCCATCGTTACGGTCATGCCTATGTGCCACTGGACGAAGCGTTGTCGCGGGTGGTGATTGATTTTTCCGGGCGTCCGGGGCTGGAATACCACGTACCCTATCCTCGTGCGCAGATCGGCCGCTTTGATGTCGATCTGCTGGCCGAATTTTTCCGGGGCTTTGTCAATCATGCCCAGGTCACGCTGCACATCGATAATCTGCGGGGTGACAATGCTCACCACATCGCTGAGACGGTGTTCAAGGCCTTCGGCCGGGCACTACGCATGGCGCTGACGCCTGATCCGCGCATGTCGGGAATTACGCCCTCAACCAAGGGGCAGCTCTGAAGCTAGGAGCCTGTCCGGGAATAGAAACCGTCGCGAGGGGAAGATGATTTGAGTCAGATTTTTCCATTATTTGAGGCGAATATTGAGCATATTTAACGAAAATATAGGGGAAAATCTGGCCAAATTCAGCTTTTCCGCAGTAGGTTCTCTCTTCCCGGA
>DRJN01000285.1 GCA_011052165.1 Gammaproteobacteria bacterium | reverse complement strand
TGCGGGACAAGGCTAAAACCACCGCGTTTACACATACGATCACCATAACCGGTGATGAACTCAGCTACATGGAAACCACGATGCTGGAGATCTATGGACGCCATTTTGAACATACGGATGAAAATGTTCTGACACGTCTGGGTTGAAATATTTTTCCAAAAATCGCAAAAATCGAAAAATCGGGGTCAGAACACAGTTTTCTCTAATATACCAGGATGGTAGACCTGATTTGAATTATCCGTACTGTAGTGGCTGAAGGTATATTAGAGAAAACTGTGTTCTGACCCCGGTTTTGCGGTTGCCTGCACTCATCATGTCAAGGTTTTACTGTCATCGTTGCCGCGCTGAATCACCAGATATAAAACATCATAACCCAGCTTAAGCCTACCAGACTGGCGCTGCTCATGATGATGGTCCAGGCGGCCCGTTGCCGCCAGCGTGCTGTTTCATGCTGTATGAGCAGACGCCAGAGCAGGAATGCGCTCCAGACATAAGCCAGGATTAACAGACTGGCGCGCAATTCCGGAATGCCGATCAGATCGATGCGTTCGGCCTTGATCATGCCCAGGGTGAGTGAGGACAGGCCAAGGAAAATACTGAGTCCCGCCAGCGGTGTCAGAGCATAGCCCAGGCGCCAGGGGATGCGGCTGTTTTCTTTGAGGATGCGTCCGGCCAGCCATAGTCCGCCGAGGATCAGACCGCCGATGCTCAAAGCCATGGCGCCGATGTAAAGCAGGATGCTCGCGCCGTCCAGCCAGGTGAACACATCGTTGGTTTGGGGATAATGCGTGAGCAGCCACCAGGGTGCGTTGTCATTCAGCATCCAGAAACTATTTCGTTCGATCAGCCATCCCGCGATGCTCTCTTTCATTTGAACGAACCAGGGGGATGCGGACCACTGGAAGGCGCCGGTGGCGACGCCGAGCATCCCGAACAGTAGCAGAAGGATGTCCCAGTGATTAGCCTCCTCCTTGTCAATGGACAGAATTTCCGTATTGGGTGAGCGGATTTCCAGGCTGACGGCATCGCGGTGTCCACTGCAGCGTCCGCACATGTGGCAGGTGCTGTTGCCGGTCATGGCGCGGATGTTAATCAGCGGTGCGCAGTCCACCGCTGGCGTACGCCGCGGCGCCTGTTTCCAGGCATCCCGATCCACATGAAAGTGTATCGGCGCCAGCCGTGAGAGCAGGGAGAAAACCCCATTAGCGGGGCACAGGTGGCGGCACCAGACCCGTTTGCCGCGTCCATAAATAAAACCGACGAGCATGGCGGCAAGGGTGGAGCCACCGAGGATCAACAACGTCGCCTTTGGATATTCATAGACGCTCACCAGTTGGCCATACACGGTGGTGAGCATGAAGGCGACGAAAGGCCAGCCGCCCCAGCGCATCCAGTGGGGAATGGCGTGGCCCAGACCGTAGCGGCTCGACCATTCACTCAGTGCGCCCTCAGGGCAGAACACACCACACCAGACGCGTCCTAGCAGGATCATACTCAGCATGACGAAAGGCCACCAGATCCCCCAGAACAGGAACTGGGCAAACAGGATCAGGTTCTCATAAAAATGTACATAATCTTTGGGCAGGGGCAGGAAGGCCGGCCAGATCAGCAGGCCCAGGTAAAAGACCACCACGGTCCACTGAATGCTCTGGATCAGCTTTCGCCGCGCCCGCATGACGTCACCCAGGCGTTGCAGCCAGGGACGGCGGGGAAGAGCCAGGGTTTCGGCGATTTCATTCATGGGGGGAAGTTTCAGACTTAAGGGTTGCTTTTTGTTTGCCGGTTGTACGGGAATAGAGCCGGGTGGACCGGCGCAGCAGGAGGCTGATCAGCAGCCAGTAGGCAGCATAGATCAGCAGTAGCATCAGCGCCGGGTGGGCGCGGTAGCCGGTGAAGGCCGCGATGAGTCCGCCCAGACGGCTACTGTCGTCGAGTAGAAAACTGCTGTTCCAGACGGGGTCAATCAGTGCGGGCAACCAGCCGAGGCCAATCATGCGATCCACGGCATCGACCAGCAGCGCCGAGGCCAGCAACAACAGCAGGATCTCGCTGAAGCGGAAAAACACTTTCCAGGAGAAAAAACGGCTGCCCTGTGACAGCAGCCAAAAACTGAAAAAGGCGAGAGCAAAGCCGCCAACCGCAGCCGCAATGAATTGTAACTGGGCACCACCATGTTGTGCCAGGCCTGTGCCATAGAGGAAAATCACGGTTTCGGCGCCTTCCCGACCGACGGCAATGGCGGCCAGTGTGGCCATGCCCCACCAGTTGGCCTGTTCATGGGCGCGTTGCATACCGACTTCCAGATCGCGCTTAAGCGTGCGCCCATGGCGGCGCATCCACAGCACCATCTGGGTGATCAGCGCTGCGGCGATCAGCATAATGGCAATCTGGAAATATTCCAGTGCTGTGCCCGCCAGTTCGCTTTGCACCTTCAGCATGACGAAAGCCAGTCCTACGGCTAGGGCAATGCCTGCCAGTACGCCGCCCCATAGAAAGCGCATCCCGTAGCCGGTATCGGGTTGATTTTTCAACCACGTATAAAGGATACCGATCACCAGCATGGCCTCGATACTTTCACGCCAAACGATAAATACAACACTATCCAAGATGATTCTCCGTGGTCTTTCCTGTCTGCTTTATTTAGCCATAATATGCCCTTGTGCCGTGTCGGGATGAAAATCGCCGAAGAAGCGATAACGTCCTGGTTTCAGCGGGGCGAACACGATCGAACGGGTAACGCCCTCGGCGATCACTGATTCCTTGCGCAGTTGCTTGCTTTCAAATTCTTCCGGTCCCGGACCCTGGTTGGTAATAACGATTTTGAAGCGGGTTCGGGCCGGAACGGTGAGGGTTTGCGGCTCAAAATGGCCATCCTTGATGGTCAGTTTGTAGGCGGGCAAAGCGGCCCAGGCGTTGACAGACAGCAACAGGCCGCCCAGTAAGAGTAAGGAAGGCCATGAGGCAAGATGGATTCTGTTCATAGGGACTCTCTCTTATACAAGGTCAATTCTTTCGCTCCTGGTGAGGCTTAATTTTTGCGGTATGGGCAAAGACGTCCATGAATCAGTAGCCTCCCCGCTTGCCGATGCCGGCATAAATAAACGTGTACTTCACATCAAACGGCTTGAACCAGGGACTCACGCCGGTGAGACGATCGGTGTGGCGGGCGAAGTATTTACCGGAAGGGTTTTGTGGCGCATTGGGTGGATAAATGGTGTATTTAAGCGTGTACTTTCCTGGCCCCAAGAGTTTGACGTTATCGCCATAATGCGGACCGTCATTGGCAACCATTGGCATAAGGTCACCGCGGATAACTTTGTTTGACCCCTTCTTGCGTAACTCGTATGTCACATACAGATAAGGAATCCAGTCGCCTTCTGCAAAACCGTTGACGTTGTTGTCCCGAGCGCGGATATCGGCTTCAAGATGAATGTCAGATTTTTCTGAGGGCCTCATCAGGTTGGCCGGCGCCATGCGTACCGGTTGCAGATAGATGGCGGCGATTTCCATACCGTTGCGTTGTTCCGGCACCCCCGCAGGGTATTCCCGCGACCAGGCCTGGGTGGCGGCAAACAGGAAGAGTATCAG
>DRJN01000284.1 GCA_011052165.1 Gammaproteobacteria bacterium | reverse complement strand
GTGAATGAGGGGGAAAACATCGCTCTCAATGGAGACTGTGTGCTTCCCACCTGCCACACTCAACCGATGGTTGATGTAGTTTTTGACATCCTCTTCATCCAGCGCATCGAGATGATAACGCAGGCGCGCACGCTGCCGCAGTTGTTCCAGTTCCGGCCGGTCAATAATCTCATTGAGTTCCGGTTGCCCAACCAGGAACAGGCTCAATAGATTTTCACCGTCTTTTTCAAATTCAAGCAAGAGACGGATTTCTTCCATGACATCAGGCGCCAGATTCTGTGCTTCATCGATAATCAGAATAATCTGTTTACTTTTTCTATGCTGCTCCACCAGGTAAGTATAAATCTGATCCAGCAACTCCACCTTGCGATCGTGGAAAGACTTTATGCCGAACTCACGCAACAGCATCTGCAAAAATTCGACATTGGTCAACAGAGTCTGATGAATTCTAAAGGCCCGCGTGCTGTCATCCAGACTTGTCAGCAGATCCTGAATAACCAGCGATTTTCCTGACCCTATTTCACCGGAAAGAATAAACAATTTATCACGATTGCGTACCGCATATTCCATATACGCTTGGGCGCGGGAGTGGCTGCTGCTAAGAAACAAAAATTTCGGATCGATGGTCAGTCGAAACGGATGTTCACTCAGATTAAAAAAGTCGTAATACATTGTCCCGGGATCCATCCAGTCAAAGTTGAGCCTGCTAAATATGCCATCGGAATCCATTTTAGCAAGTTCCTCGCAAAGATAGCCACCAATGTCTGCCTGGCGGGTCTTGCGGAAATTTTACTGAATCGGCGTCCAGTCTGGCAGGAAAAGCATAAGCTATTGATTTACAATATTTTCCAAAGAAGATCTGGATCGAAAATAAAGAGGCGCCTGGAATTATCGACCCCTCTATGACTAATTACATAGCATAAAATGTAGTAAAACCCGGCGTCAGGCCATCTTTCCGGGCTGTTTTCCCGGCTCTCGCTAGAACTTAACGAAGGCCAGCGAGTAATCAAAATTAAACATATCCTGTTCGCTGATAGCGGTATACACCAGTTGCAGAAAAGACAGGTTCTGATCAACGGCACGCGCAAAATTATAGATCAGAGTGATCGCCAGTGAGTCAAGTTCTGCTTGCAAATGAGACTGGTCCTTACTATCAGCCTGTTCGTATTCTTTTAGTAATGGTATGAGCCGGGGTTCGCTGTAAAAAAGAAATCGTAGCATGGCCATTCGAATGAGCAACATCTGCATATAGGTAAAGGTATCCGGCATCGTAAAATACCATTCCCTAAACAGGCAATTGCACAAATAACGGGTAAAATAGCGATCTATTTTTTCATTCATGACCGGACTCACAAGCTGACGTAAGGCATCATAGGCCTTCTGTACATCTTCAATTGGAACATCCAATATACTATTCGCTGAACCCGTGGCTGAATCTGTGAAAATATTTTTCGCCATCCGGCTTAATTTTTCATCCGGAAATTGAGTGATTTTGATCTCCAGAATGGCGCGCACGACCAGCATGGCCAGCAGGTTGACTGAATTATCCTGTTCCAGATAATTTTGAATATTTTTAAGATTCCCCCTGTCCAGCGACTGTTGCAAATCCCTCTCCAGCCTTTGACCATCGATTGCTTTACAATCACGATGGTAGTAAATGGACATTCGCTGCGCCAATTCAACCAGCGCATACAGGCGAACGTTCAGGGGAACGGCTTCATAGGCAGCCAGTTCAAGCAGTTTCTGGCGCACCAGACGAAAATTGTCGGCATAATAATCAAATGGATTCTGCGGTAATTCCCGCTGAATCGGATAGTCCTTTGATCTCGGCAATTGCGAAATATTGAAACGGGTTGTCTTAAGCGGCTGTTTACTCAACAGGCACAGGCGCGCCACCTCCGGACAGGAGAGCGCCCCACTTAATTCCATATCAGGTCCGCAACGGGAAATCACCCTTGGATAAAAAGCGCAAACATCCCCCAAAGGCTCGATGCCATAGCGATCGTGCAGGCTGCATAGCCCCTCCTTGCTCAACATCGGACACCTGCCTTCATCCATCATACGAATGAACGCATAATCATGATCACCCGTTACCGGCTGTTCATTTACATAAATATAATTTTCAAATAACTCTTTCTCACTCCTGTCCTGTGACATTTTCTCCTGCAACAGATGATAATGCGAGCGATCCAGTTTTACCTCCCAGCGCTGGCAGCAGGTATCCGGGCAGTCACTGCCGAGACATTGGAAATCGCGAAAATAATCGGGTGTTTTGTAATTCAGCGACATAAATAAAGTTGGGAATAATGGATCCTTTTTGAGATCGCTCAGCGCGCAGGAAATCAGGGTACAGAAGCTCCGATATTAGCGGAGAGTCTGGATAGTTGCGCAGATTTTTTATTGTTAAAGCTTAACAACAGCATACCACAGTATTTATTGTCTTTATAAAATTCAAGCCGGAACAGCCTCGCACTGCGGTCAACCGAGAAACGTGAGGAAATATCGCTCCGCCTGATTAGTACCCCTACTTCATTCTTTAAACCCGGTTTTTTAAACCCGATTATGTTTGCACGATAGCCGGGGAGCGGGTCGACTAAAAGATTATTCCTGATTTTCACTATGCTTCCCAATGCAATTATTTTCGTTTGACCATCGACTTCGATACTTACTTTTTTAAGACTGGAATCATAATCAAAATATTGTGGCTGCAGGTAGGTAACATGACGATTACCGTATCTAACTCTATATCCCTTATGGTCGTTGATGATTGCCATCAAGGGGCTGCCAGAATCAAGATTCACTGGTGCTGACTTCTTCAAAGGCACGTAGGTCAGACGACGTCGGGCATGGGCGACATCCAGATAAATTTTTCCATCGTTAATTGACAGGTTAACATGGTTGTCAATCCTGTCTCTCACTGCCGCCTTCTGTAAAGCAAAGCTGCGCTTGAATTTGATACCCAGCTTGCGCATAAAGGATTCCACCAGTAAGAGGTGGTAATACACGCGCTCATGTGTTGGATATTCTTTACTGACTTCCAGTCCAAAGGCCGGCTTCTGATTTTGAATGGAAAAGTATGTCAGCGTTTTTTCCATTTCCACATTTCCTTCGCGGGTGTGTGTGTTTCTTATATGATAATGTGCTCCCTCATCATTGATGGCGGTATTGACTGTTTCCCTGATCTGTTTCGCCAACGCCATCAATCCACCATAATGGCGTGTTTTTATCTTCTCCTGATCTATGATGATGCTCTGCCCCCAGCGTTGCGGACTATGCAGTTTATCAATATATTTTTTACGGTAGAAACCACTGCCGTCATGCAGATTCAGAACCATATCGATCTGCTTGTCCTGGATAATAGCCTTGATTTTCTGTATCAGTTCATATTCGGGATCATTTCGATCAAGCCTGGAAAATTTCCTGTTTAGATCGCCATAAACACCGCGGGAACGTTTAATGATGCTCTCGAAGTTGAGATTCGGCACCACCCACAAATTGCCTCTGGATATAGTGTATTCTGTTGCCAGCAGGGCTGCCGCATTGAAACTGCCCGGCTCATCACCTTGTATGCCGCCAATAATCAGAATAGTGGGTCCTGTATTGACGGCTTCTTTCTTGTACAGTCTGAAATCAAAACGCGGCGCATATTCCGTGCTTGCAAGCGCATACAGGCTGAACAGAGAAAGAACCACGCTTGTGACAAATTTCATTTTATACCACTTTTATATGCCAGGGTTCGTAACGCACACCAAAATAATTATCTTTAGTGTAGCGTATAGAAACATAGCCAAGTCTGATTAATTTCCGGTATTCCTCAGTCTGTGCAAATCTGGAGGTAAAGTTCAGTACTCCCAGACCCCGCTTGCCGACGTCAAAATCGCCCAGCGCATGATAGGAATGACCCGGCGGGGCCAGCGAGCGCGAAGCACGGGAAAGATTAGTATTACATTTCTGCGCCTTCGCCAGAAACAGATACATTTGCTTTACCACACTACGAACACCGGAGGTAAGTACCAGGCTGTCACCTACATCTTTTTTCAGGCGTTCAAAAACCGTCTGCGATCCTCCTTTGAACAAATAGTTTCCACTGTGTCGAATTTTGACAGTGTCTTTTTTCACCACTTTGGCCGTCAATGAAGAAATCACTTTCTCACCCAGAAAGCCATAGTCGTGGGCATCATGAAAGAAAATCTTTTCCATAAACCGGGTTTCATCTGCAGAAAATGCCTCGATAACAGAATAGCTACGCGCATATTTAAGCATTTCATCAAAGCTCATGAGGCTGAAATTCGCATAACCGGCATGTGTCTGTATTTTTCCCAAGCGTCCCAGGACACGCTGAAACACGGCTTGATCAGCCACCGGCAAAAATATATCCCGCTTCAAATCCTGATCAAAGTGACTAACCGTATACAGTTGATCTTTTATTTCAGCATCCAGCTCGCGCGCAGGGGTTTCGCTGACAGGTGGATGTCCTTTTTTAGCAGGTTTTTTAGACAGCGCCAGCAAATCATCCCGCAGGCTGCGCCAAGGAGCCGTCACTGCGGCCAGGGAAGCCAAGCCCATTGAGGCAAGAAAATGTCGGCGTCGATTCATTGATGACAAGCCACCTAAAAGCTGTTTAGACACTTTAAAATCAACCAGACCTCATTCCGTATTGTCAGATCTGAGATCTGTAATGAAGGCCATTATTTAACCCGTCTCATATACCGCCTGTTATTCATCGTCTTTGCTGATCCACGATTGCAGGGCATCAACGATTTTTTCCGCCTGTGCGCGGCTGGAAATATTGAATTTGGATTTTTGCTGATACTCGCCATTGCGCTTCTGGTAGCGACGAATGCTGTATTTTTCCGGGCCGTAGTCTTCTTTTTTTCTGTCCCAGTCCTGGTAGCGATACAGAATGGTGGACCAGGCACCTTTGGTCAGAATGATCTTGTCCAGTTGTTTTGAAACAAGCTGCCCGTCTTCCGTATAATCAACGGTTAATTCATCTACATCCGTAGCCATGTGCTGATGTCCCCAAAGTGATATTCTAAAATAACCCGCAAATATATATTGTACGTTATCGCTGCCTAAAACTGAACCGCACCACATCGGGGAACCCGGCGGCATGCTTTTTTATCCATTCAAGTGCGGCCTCCTGCCTGCCGAGTATCCGGCCCTCGGTTTCAAGCACTTTGTGACGGTATTGTTCAATCTGGCAAATCTGTTCCACCATACGTACGCGGTTGGCCTCATCTTCACCAGTAAACGTAATCCCGACTTCAAAGTGTTTACCCTTCTTTCTGCACCAGACCACCCGCCCCTGTACCTCAAAGGGTGAATCAGTGACGCGGATTCGAATCTGCACCGAATCCGCTTTTTTAAAGCGCGTTTGGCAATTGAAGCACAGTCCGCCATAACTGATAT
>DRJN01000283.1 GCA_011052165.1 Gammaproteobacteria bacterium | reverse complement strand
TCTGATTTTTTTACGTACCTGCTCTGGCGTGAAAGTATATGTTGATTGGCATCCAGAACGGTGACCGAGCGTACGTCAGATATAGATAAGGTGTTTTTGACCAACGCATTGAGATAGTCCTGATTTCCGGACAAAATACCATATTCCAGCGCTGGCGCCAGGTATTCTGAAATAGTCTGACCTTTTTGATTTAATGCGATTTCCGTATCTTTCAGTCTTTCCTTTATGAAAGCAAAAGAAAGCATACACGCGGTTATGAACACGGGAAGAATCGTGATTAATAAAACCTTGGATTTTATGCTCATGTTATTCATGTGACTATCTCATTAATTGTCTGATATTGATTTATCAAAATTAATTCTTGAGCGCAGGGAACGCATTACTGCAGGATTGATCTCAACTGTGTACGCATGAGGGTATTCCGGTAATGGAAGTTCTTTTTGGGAAGATAATATTGCTTGCATCAACATCATTCCTGTCTGGCTGGCAATTTGTTCGGGAGTGGAATATATGCTAAACAAAGCACCGGCGTGAACAAAGCCGTGTGAGTAGCCGATAAGTGGAATTTGATATTTATACGTACTGATCAGGATGCCTTTTGCCGTTCTACGGTTATAAATATCGGGATCAGGAATGGCCAATAACGCTTCACTTGTTTTACTCAGACTATCCGCCAGAATAATGGGGTTATTGCCTTTCTCCGCCAGTTCAATCCTCACATCGATGCCATATTTTTTTTCCGCACGGAGAATACTGTTGCGCATGATGGCTGAAGAGGGTCCCAGGATAATCCCCAAACTCCGGATATCAGGCAGCCCTTTTTTTATAATCAAAAATTGTCTGTCAATGGGTTGTTCCAGATAGACGGCGCTGCAACGGTTTTTTATTCGACAATAACGACTGTTTTGTATATTGTTCTGATAACTGGATCCTGGTAACAGCGAGAATATAATCGGGGTGGATGTTTCCAACTTTATTAATTCCTGTGCGGCACGGGTGCCGGCAGCAATGATGAAATCAGGATTAATGCCAGAGTCGGATAATTCAGAAATGGATTCAATAATATCGGAGTGAATCACGAAAATTTTGATGCTTCGCTGTTCATCGGATATCAAGGTTGCTTCAAGCTGTTTGTGGAATTGCTGGTAGGGGTGAGTGTTTTTACTCAATACCACGACAATATTGATGTTGTCTTTTGCCTGGGCAGGGTTCGACAGTGTCAAGCTGATATAAAGAAAAATCAGCAGACAGGCTGAGCAGAATCGTTGCTGAATTTTGTCCATTACTGACATTGCCGGTATTGTTTTATCTGAATTCGAGTTTTAATGAAAGATAGATTCTTCTTCTGGCGACATTTTTTAATCGTGTAGTTTCAAATTCATTTAATAGGTTCTGTACTGTAAAAGAAACGTCGGTTTTATTGCCTGCAAGCTTGAAGGTTTTTCCTAGCCGGAGGTTAATGCGAGTATTGGCTGAACGCATGTCTTCTGTTGCCAGTTGCTTCATTTCTGAATGATAGAAAACATTCAGGCTGCCCTGATAACCCTGAATGAAACGCTGAATGATCTGCAGGCTGAAACTATCGTTTGGAGAGCTATTCGTATATTGTGTGGTATTACGTACATCACTGGCTTGAATGTGGGCATGAGCATAACTGAACTCCAGTCGCAGCTTGTGATTTGGTTTGAAACTGAACGTAGCTTCCAGGCCCTGGGTTTCGGCATTATCCTGATTGGCAAAATGATAAGGCAGGTTGCCGGCGGCATCGGCCGCCGCCAGACTAATCAGATTACGAATATATTCGTGGTAAAGTTTAAGATCCAGGCTGGCCCTGTAGTGAGGGAAACGCCCGAGATAGCCAACTTCATAGGCGAGGATACGTTCCGGAGCCAGCTTGCCGGCGTCATAAGCGATCGTATTTCCGCCTACCCTAACATCAGTATATTCCTCGATTAATCCTGGCGAACGAATAGCGGTAGAGGCGGAAACACGAATCGTATCGGTATTAGTCAAGTAATGGTTCAGTGATAGCATGGGAGACAGCTCAGTCCCCGCTGTGATCTGATATTTTTCCAGCATGACGCCCGCATTGAGCAAGGTGGAAGCGGTAATATTCCAGGCAAGACTACCAAATAGCCGGTAGCTCCGATTAGTTCGTGCCGGTGTTTGTCCGAGATAGTATTCGGAAAAAACCTGATCCGTGCGCAGGCCGGCACCCCAGACCATGTTCAAATTATCAAGGGGTGACAGGGTATGCTGGAATTCAAAGTCATCCCGTTCCGAGTGGCGTCCCTGGTCGATAAACAGGGGTGTGCCAGCATGTTGATAACGGTTTTGTTTGCCGTAGCATTGCCGGTAGTACTGGAATTTTAAATCCTCATTCGCTGACAGGCTGCGGGTCCAGTCCATCTGAAATGTGCGAGAAAGGATATTGGCAGGATGATTGGGGATGTCGCGGCTGAAAACGTTGTCTTCCTGCACTTTGGCATCATTGAAGGTGGCATAAAATGTCAGCCTGTCATTGAGATCGGCCTGATAGTCGGCGCGGGCATTCAGTTTTCGAACCTGGTAGCTGTCATAGCGTTCGACGAAACCGGCATCTTGCCGGTAGGCGGCAGTGACTTTTACATCCAGATTTTCGCTGCCGCCTCCCAGGCGCAGGAAACCTTCCGCCAGGTTGTTTTCACCCGCGTTAATCTTTGCCATTACCCCCTTGTCCTGTGAGGCATGACGGGTAATGATGCTGATGACCCCGAGCAGGGAATTGGAACCGTAGCTGGCAGCATTGGGTCCACGAATCACTTCGATGCGTTCGATATCTTCTATGCTGATACCCAGTGATATCCACTGTACGCCCAGCAGGGAAGGAATGTAAACCGAACGCCCGTCCACCAGCACCTGCATGCGCCGGGCAAGATTATTGTTGAGCATGTGATAACTGGCGGCCTGAACATGGCCGCTGTCATAATTGACCACAAAACCGGGTACGTAACGCAATAGATCGGCGATTTCGGTAAAGCCGGAGGCATCGATCATTTCCCGATCAATCACCGTGGTGGCAACCGGTGCATCACGTTTGTCCTGCACCAGGCGGGTGGCGCTCAGTACCACCGGTAGATCCTGTAGAAAATCGTCTTCGGACAGCTCCGTTGCCTGTAACTGTGGCGTACCTGTCAGTACGGCAATCAACCCTGTCAGGGCATACAGACAGCTAGCCTGTTTGTGCATTTTAGTTTCCCCCTGGTACGTCCCTTTAATCTCTCAGGACGCCATCAATATCCCATCCGCTTGCACCGGGATCGTTTCTTGGCATCTGAACAGCCTTTCTTATGGAGCGGATATTAACAAACTTTACATTGCTAAATTCAGGGTTTTGCTGATAAAAACTACTTTTATCTATGAATCAGTTTAATATCTATTGATAACTATCTGATATATAACAAAATTAACAATACCCCCACCGAGTGGAAAAACTCGGTCCAAAGAGAATAAGGCATGTGTTAGTGTTGCTTCCGCTTTGTCTCGCCCACTTCGCAGCAGACGATCACGCAGTCTCTCGCGGAGTTGTCTCAGCAGCGTTTCACCTAGTCTAGTGTCCTGAATAGTATGTCTTAATAGGCATACTATTCAGGACACTAGACTAGTGATTGCCCATCGTCTTTCCACCATTATCGATGCCGGCGAAATTCCGGTGATAGAACGGGAACGCATTGTTGAATGCGGCAGTCATTCCAGGCTAGCGATAAAGGGCTGTCGCTATGCTCGGATGCGGGGTTTGCCGCAACAGGAAGAACAAGTCTCTGGTTTACGGAGCGAATAATAAGGTACACGAAAAATTCCGCAGGCTGGTTGTCTTTAGCGCTGCGGCGTATAATGCTGGCTGGAAAATTAACTGAAATTGATAATTAAAAATGTCCGATACAGATCTAAAGGCACAAATTGAAACCGAGCTGGCCCAAGGTAGTTGCGCCGCCAGTGAACTGATCGCGCTGCAGGTCATCGGCGATAGTATGGAGCCGGAATTCAAACATGGGGCAATTGTCGTTATCGATCAGGATGCCGTGATCCGGGATCAGGTCTATGTACTGGTTATGATCGAAGGCGGTTTGGCGCTACGACAACTGCTGATTGATAATCAACGTTATATTATTCAACCCTTGAATAAAGCCTATGAGCATGAGCGGCAGGAAGTATCGCAAAGCGCGCTTAAAGGGGTGATCGTGCAACAAACGCCGCCCAAAGGACGGCGAAAGGATCGCATTATCTACACCTATGAAGACTGAGAGCTTGATGGGTAGAGAAAAATGAAACTCATCAATTCGGTCTGACACATTCAGATCTTGCTCCTTGGTGCAGATTTGAGGGATAACCGTATGGGAATAAACAAAAAAACGCTAACCATTGGTCATCTTGCCCGCGCAGCGGGAGTTAATATCGAGACAGTGCGTTATTATCAACGTGTGGCATTAATTCAGGAACCGCCCAAGCCCCTTGAAGGTTATCGTCACTATCCAGCCGATACGGTCGATCGTATAAAATTCATCAAACGCGCCCAGCAACTGGGATTTAGTTTGAAGGAAATTGCCGAACTTTTAGAACTGGGTAATAAGCGCTGTATGGATGTCCGTACGCGCGCAGAGGAAAAACGTGCCCACATTGACCAGCAGATTAATGATCTCAAAAAACTACGAAAGACATTGGATAATTTAATCAAAGCCTGTCAAACCGACAACGACACCGCTCACTGTCCTATTGTCGAAACGCTGTCAGGTCAGTCTTCATAAAAATTTTCTGGATGGACTCCAGAAATTATTCTCGAATAATTGTTAATCTCTCCGGGTTTAATTCCCCGCTGCTTGCAGCGAAAAACAGTAGGATGGGTAGAGCGAAGGGAAACCCATCAGCATGCACAGCTTAATACCCCG
>DRJN01000282.1 GCA_011052165.1 Gammaproteobacteria bacterium | reverse complement strand
GACGCTGACCAGCGCCAGCACTGCGCCGTTACGGGGATCGATAGCCACCAGGGCGCCGGTGTGATCGCCGAAGCCGGCTTCAGCAACAGCCTGCAGTTTTACATCCAGATTCAGATACAGGTTCTTGCCGGGAACCGGCAAGGTGCGTTCCAGTACGCGCAGGATCTTCCCCTGGGCATTGGTTTCGACTTTTTGCATGCCCACGCGACCGTGAAGCTGATCTTCATAGGCGCGCTCGATGCCGGTTTTGCCGATATAGTTGGTGCCGCTGTAGTTGGATTCATCCAGGCTGCGGAGATCCTCGACGTTGATGCGTCCGACATAACCAATGGCGTGTGCGCCCAGCGCGCCCAGGGGATAATGACGGGTCAGGGTGGCGCGGATATTCACGCCCGGCATGCGGTACTGGTTGACGGCGATGCGGGCGACCTCGCTATCATTGAGCCGGAAACGCAGAGGGATGCCTTCGAAGCGGCGTTTGTGACTGCGATTTTTGTTAAAGCGTTTGATGTCTTCTTCGCTGAGGGTTATGAGTTTGCCAATCTGGCGAATGGTTTCATTCACATCGTGCATGTGTTCAGTGACCAGCTCAAGGGTGAAGCTGGGAAGATTCTGGGCCAGCAGGATACCGTTGCGATCATAGATCAATCCGCGTGTGGGGGGAATGGGCAGAATACTGACCCGGTTGTTTTCCGAAAGCAGGGCGAAATGGCTGAGGTTAATAATTTGTAGATACACCATACGCGCGACCAGGATGAGGGTCAGACCGGCCATCAACACAGCGGCAATGATCAGCCGCTGATTGAAGATCTGCGTTTCCCGCACATGATCTTTCAGGGTAAGGTGCTTGTGATCAGGCATAACTTATAATCTGGCGTGGGCATACGGGTTGGTAAACATCATGAGAGACAGACGGGCTAATTAACCTGGTAGTAACGCCGCAGGTTGCGCATAAAAACAAACACCGCCGGCCAGATCAGGGCGCTGATCAGGGGCGAGATGAGCGCCATCCAGAAATCCGGCGCCACGCCCTGCAAGCCCTTGATCCAGAAAATGATCAGCATATAGATCAGGCATAGCACATAAATGGTAATAGCCTGCTGCCAGAGAGGGACGACACGGATGCGCTGATGCAGGTGGAGGGTTAAAAAGATCACCAGCGCCATCACCAGCGCATGCTGTCCCAGCAGGGTATCGTACAGGACATCGAGCAGCAGGCCCAAACCCCAGGCAACGCCGATGCCGATGCGGTGTGGCAGGGCCATGCTCCAGTAAATGGTCGTCAGCAGCAGCCAGCTGGGCATGAAGGCGTGCAGACCGGGCGGCAGGGGCAGGATACTCAACAGTATGGCGACGATAAAGCTGAAGGTGATAATCCAGCTTCCCCGTCTGCGCTCATGAATGCTCATGGTGCCGTCTTCTGGGTGCGGGAGCAGGGCGTCTGCATTTTTGCCTGTGACGCATGGGAGGGCCAGACCAGTAGTACTTCGCGGCTGCGATCCAGTTTGGCGGCCGGTTTGGCCAGCACCTGCGCGAAGGGCAGTCTGGGGTTGGTATTCACCGTGGTTACGCGACCGACGGGATAACCCGCCGGAAACACGCAGCCCAGCCCTGATGTTATCAGTTTGTCGCCAACCCGGATGTCCGCATTATTAGGCAGATACAGCAGTTTCAGTTGGTTGTCGCTACCGGTGCCCACGGCAATGGTGCGCAGGCCGTTGCGCGCCACCTGCACCGGAAGAGTGTGATTCGGATCGGTGATCAGGATGGCGGTACTGGTGAACGGGTAAATGTGAACGATCTTGCCCATGACGCCATTGGCGTCGAGCAGAGGCTGATTGACATAAAGATTATTGTTCAGGCTGCCCTTGTTGATGACCACCTGACGGCGGAAAGGATCGAGATCAACCGATAGCAGTTCAGCCACCAGCATCCGTTCGCCGACGCGCTTGGAGGATTGTAGCAGTTCGCGCAAATGCACGTTTTCTGCTTCGATAAAGGTGAATTTCTGCAACTGTGCCTTGAGAATCTGGTTTTGGGTGCGCAGGGTGGTATTTTCCTCCTGCAGGGTGTAGTGGGTGACAAAGGTGTCCCGGGTCCAGCTGATGAAGTTGCCGGGCAGATCAACGAGGTATTGCATCGGATAGATGATGACGGAAAGCCCGGCGCGAATGCTGCGCACCGTATCGGTGCGGTAGTCCAGCGTCATTAACATAATGGACAAGACGACCAGCAGGAACAGACGTATTCCGGTTGAGGGACCTTGAATGAATAACAGTTTAACGGGGCTTCTCTCCGATTAAGCAGGTTCCTGATGAATTTCTGACGATATCCCTGGCTTGTGGCCAGGCTGAAATCAGCTGTCCGGCTTATTCAACACTGAAGAGATCACCGCCGTGCTCGTCGATCATCTCCAGCGCCCGGCCACCACCACGGGCAACACAGGTAAGCGGATCCTCCGCGATCAGTACCGGCAGTCCGGTTTCCTCCATCAGCAGGCGATCCAGATCGTGCAGCAGGGCGCCGCCGCCGGTGAGCACCATGCCGCGTTCGGCAATATCAGAAGCCAATTCCGGTGGCGTCTGTTCCAGGGCGGTTTTGACCGCAGAAACGATGCCGGACAGCGGTTCTTGCAGGGCTTCGAGAATTTCATTGCTGTTGAGCGTGAAGCTGCGGGGGATGCCCTCGGCCAGATTGCGGCCGCGGACTTCCAGTTCGCGCACTTCGTTGCCGGGGAAGGCGGTGCCGATTTCATGCTTGATACGTTCAGCCGAGGATTCACCGATCAGGCTACCGTAGTTACGGCGCACATAATTGATAATCGCCTCATCGAAACGGTCGCCGCCGATGCGCACCGACGCGGAATAAACGATGCCGGACAGAGAGATAATCGCCACTTCGGTGGTGCCGCCGCCGATATCCAGCACCATCGAGCCGGAAGCCTCGGAAATGGGCATGCCTGCGCCGATGGCGGCGGCCATGGGTTCTTCAATCAGATAAACATCGCGGGCGCCCGCGCCCGCGGCCGATTCACGGATGGCGCGGCGCTCCACCTGGGTGGAGCCACAGGGTACGCAGATCAGCACCCGCGGGGAAGGGCGGAAAAAGCGGGCTTCATGGACCTTGCGAATGAAATGCTGAAGCATTTTTTCGGTTACGGTAAAATCGGCAATCACGCCGTCTTTCATCGGCCGAATGGCGACGATATTGCCGGGGGTGCGGCCGAGCATACGCTTGGCCTCCATGCCGACGGCGGAAATACTTTTGGGTCCGCCGGGGCCACGTTCCTGACGAATGGCGACCACCGATGGCTCGTTGAGTACGATACCCTTGCCGCGAACATAAATGAGAGTATTAGCGGTACCCAGATCAATGGATACATCATTGGAAAAAAGACCACGCAGTCTATCAAACATAATTTTTTATAATCTTTAATGTTATTAAAGGGGATACTTTAATAAAATAGGGGGCGGTTGGGCAAGTAATCATCTTTGGATAAACTAAATATTCGAAGAATTAATGTTTGCTTCACCATAAATGCCGCCCAAATGCGATCAAGTTCACACAATATTCGAGGCACGCTATGTCACTGGACAGGCAAGACGTAGAGAAAATAGCACATCTGGCGCGATTAGACATTAATGAGACCGATGTATCCACTTATGCTCAGAATTTATCCAGTATACTGGATCTGGTTGAACAGATGAATTCGGTGGATACCGATAATGTTGAGCCGATGGCGCATCCTACCGATGCGGTACAGCGCTTGCGCGAGGACGAAGTCAGGGAAGGCAACCAGCGTGAGCGCTTCCAGGAAATGGCCCCGCAGGTGGAAAATGGCCTGTATCTGGTGCCGAAGGTCATCGAGTGATCTGCCTGGCGAATCTGCGACAGGATTGGTTTTATCATTTAATATTCCCGCTTAATATTTCCGTAGGATGGGTAGAGCGAAGCGAAACCCATCTTCATGAACTCATCGGATAACTATTCCGAAGGATTGAAGTACATGCACAACAAAACCATCGCTGAATTGTCCCGTGGCCTGCAGCGGGGGGATTTTTCCAGCGAAGAACTGACCCGTCATTTTCTGACTCGTATCGAAAGCCTGGATGGCGCACTGAACAGTTTTATCACGGTCAGCGCCGAGCGGGCACTGGCCCAGGCAAAACAGGCCGATCAGAGTCTTGCCAATGGTGAAGCCGGCCCTCTGACCGGCATTCCACTGGCGCAAAAAGACATTTTCTGCACCGATGGTGTGAAGACCAGTTGTGGCTCAAAAATGCTGGATAATTTTATTGCACCCTATAATGCCACCAGCGTGGAACAACTGAACGCCGCCGGCACGGTGATGCTGGGCAAGACCAACATGGATGAATTCGCCATGGGTTCGTCTAATGAAACCAGTTTTTACGGGCCGGTGAAAAATCCCTGGAACACCGATACCGTACCGGGCGGTTCCTCCGGTGGTTCGGCGGCCGCAGTGGCGGCGCGTCTGACACCCTGCGCCACCGGTACCGATACCGGTGGTTCGATTCGCCAGCCAGCGGCCCTGTGCGGCATTACCGGACTCAAGCCGACTTATGGACGCGTTTCGCGTTACGGCATGATCGCCTTTGCTTCGAGTCTGGATCAGGGCGGGCCGTTGACCCGCACGGCTGAAGATGCGGCCATGATTCTGGGAGCAATGGCAGGTTTTGACGAGCGTGATTCCACCAGTATCGATACCCCGGTGCCGGATTATACGCTTGGGTTGGATACGGATCTCAAGGGGATGAAGATCGGTCTGCCCAAAGAGTATTTTGGCGAAGGACTGGATACCGGCATTGGCGATGCCGTGCATGCGGCAATTGACGAATACAAAAAAATGGGTGCCGAGATCATCGACATCAGCCTGCCCAATACCCATCTTGCGGTACCGGCCTATTATGTCGTCGCACCGGCGGAATGTTCCTCCAATCTGTCTCGTTTCGATGGCGTGCGATTCGGGTATCGCTGTGAAAACCCGAAGGATCTGGAAGATTTGTACAAGCGTTCACGAGGCGAAGCGTTTGGTGCCGAGGTCAAACGCCGGATCATGATTGGTGCATATGCCCTCTCCTCCGGTTATTACGATGCCTATTATTTGAAAGCACAGAAAGTACGCCGGTTGATCAGTGATGATTTTAAACAGGCCTTTAAAAAGGTCGATGTCATCATGGGGCCGACTTCACCCACACCCGCTTTCAATATTGGCGAGAAGGCCGATGATCCCATTACCATGTATCTGTCTGACATCTACACCATCGCCGTCAATCTTGCCGGTCTGCCCGGCATGTCCGTCCCCGCCGGTTTTGTCAACGACATGCCCGCCGGTTTGCAGATCATCAGTAATTATTTTGAAGAAGCGAAACTGCTGAATGTCGCGCACAAGTTTCAGCAGGT
>DRJN01000281.1 GCA_011052165.1 Gammaproteobacteria bacterium | reverse complement strand
GGCTTTGTTGCCGGCCGTGGTGGACAGATGTATGAGTGCGCCTGCCTGCTCGACTATGCCCTTAAGAAAAAAGGGGTAAGGGACAAGTTCGAAATTCATCTGTTTTCGCCCAACATTGAGCCGGGAGAAACCGGCGCGATAACCGACAGCTTGCTGGAGCGCGGTATTATCCTCGACTATGGTTATGAACCCGCAGAATTTGTTGAAGGCGGTATGCTTGATGCGGACGGATCTTTCAGAAAGGCTGACCTGATCCTGTTTACGCCCGGTATCACGGCACCGGAATGGGTACGGAAATCCTGCCTGCCGGTGTCCGCCGGTGGACATATCGATGTCGACAAGTTTGGCCGTGTGAAGGGTCTGGACAATGTATTCGCGGCCGGTGATTGCAGCAACCATGAGAATCCGCCACCCTGGGTGCCGCATCAGGCTCACATGGCACAGTTGCGCTCTGCGGCAGCCGCCAAAAACATGCAGGCCGTGTTAAAAGGGCGCAAGCCCTCGCACACCTACCGTTTTGAACTTTCCTGCATACTGAACATGGAGAATGATGCCCTGTGGCTGCACGCTGCCAGTGATGGCAAACCGCCGTTCTGGAATATTTTTCCACGTCATTCGAAAAAGCTTGTTACCGTGAAAGACATGTTCGAACGACTGTACCTGTTTTATTTGCGTTATCTATAATGAACGAGGTCTGATGAATAAGGAGGAGATTATGTCTAATGAGAAAATACAACCAGCAGCGTATATGTTTACCCTAACAAGCTTTTGGCAAGATCCTGATCGTGTGGCAATACCACTGGTGCTGGGCAATAGTGCGCTGGCATTAGGCCACGATGTAGTTATCTGGTTAACTCTAGAAGGTGTCAATCTTGCTAAAGCTGGCGCCGCCGATACGATCATACCCAAAGGCTTCCCACCAGTTAAAGAATTGTTGACAGCATTTATTGAAGGTGGTGGTCGTATAGGGGTCTGCCCGCCTTGCGGAAAAGTACACGGAGTGACTGACGGCATTATGATAGGCAAAGCAGAGTGGATGGGTGCTGCGGCAATGGTTGAGGCAGCACAGGGTCGGACTACCTTTTCATTTTGAGTTTTTGCATTTTCTATGGCAAGAGCCTTTTCGGTGCCAGAAATAATCTGTTCTTCCTCGACAACACGCGCATATTGTATGGAGACGGTCAGGGTTTCACATGTAATTGGGACGAAAAACATAACCGGAATCCAGTTGTGCATTGTTCATACACTGAACTCCAGCGGAAAGTGAGCAGCCGGAACCGCTGAATCTTCACTATGCTTATCTAAACCAGCATCCATCCTTGCTTTGACAGAATGTCGGAAAACCAAATAGCTAGCCCTCTGAAAATCGACTTTAACTTGAAAATTGACGATCAGATCCAGGGCAGAATCCGCTGATTTACCTTTATATTCTATTGGGAACGGGCATTGCCTTGACCTTTGCGGATTTAATGTTAATCTACTATTCAATAAATCAATTGAATAGTAGATTAACGCCAGATCCCTTGTTAAGGAGAAAGTCATGTCCATTTCAATCATTGTCGCTGGTCTGATCACGGGCCTGCTGCTGGGTGTCTTCGGCAGCGGTGGCTCCATTATCACCATGCCGGCATTGCTCTATTTACTCGACGTAGAACCCAAATCGGCTATTGCCATGAGTCTGGGCATAGTCGCGGTTACCGCAACCATTACGGCCATGCAGCATTGGCGGCATGGCAACGTTAATCTCAGGATCACTGCCATTTTTGGGCTGTTTGGCGTGATAGGGACTTATTTTGGTGCACTGGTGGGTGTGGTAACACCCGTGGTTATTCAGCTCACTGTTTTTGCGCTGGTGATGTATGCCGCCGCCTGGAAAATGCTCAAACCTCAGCTTCAGCATAAATCCATGGGTGCTGCAGCGGTGGCGGATTGCCCCGATGGCAACTGTGATGATCTTCAGTATGGGCATATCGCTGTACACGGGATTGTGGTAGGTATATTGACCGGTATTGTGGGTGTCGGAGGCGGCTTCTTAATTGTACCGGCCCTGGTGTTGTTGTCCGGTCTTTCCATGAAAAAAGCGGTGGGTACTTCATTAAGTATCGTTGCGCTTAAATCATTCGCCGGCTTTGCCGGCTATGCCGGGGCAGTCGCTGTTGACTACCCGATGATGGCGGTTTTTACAGCCATTGCCATTGTCGGCAGCGTAGTGGGTAGTCAGTTGGGTCATCGCATTCCCGCGGGTTTACTCAAACGTGGCTTTGGCGGTTTTCTGCTGCTGGTGGCCAGTTATATTTTATTCAAGAGCGTTCTGTTTAATTGAGGGTGTTGCAGCAATGAGGAAGAAATCATGCGGAGCTATAAGTGATGGATAACAATTCACATCTGGCAACACAATGCATACATACGGGTGAGTTGGCCAACGATGCCGGAATGCCTCATACACCGGTCTATAACAGCACCACTTTTGCCTTCGATTCAACGGCAGACTTGCTGGACGTCGTAGAAGGACGGTGTGAGGGCAGTCTGTATACCCGCTATGGTTTTAATCCGAGTATTCGTAGTCTGGAAAGCAAACTGGCTGCCCTGGAAAAAGCCGAAGCAGCGCTGGCATTCAGTTCGGGCATGGCGGCTGAGTCAGCGGTGTTTCTCAGTCATGGACGGGAGGGCATTCTCTGTATAGGGGATGCCTACGGTGGCACGCTGGAGTTGCTGGAGAAACAGCTGCCATTACTCGATATTCCAACCTGGTTTCTGTTGGGAACCGAGCTGGATCAACTTGAGCATTATCTGCAACAAGGTGTTCGTCTGGTCTTTTTCGAAACACCCAGCAATCCTGTGCTTGAGATTTTTGATATTGCTGACATCGCCAGACGGGTTCATGCGTACGGCGCTATCCTTGTCATCGATAACACTTTTGCCACACCTGTTAATCAACAGCCGCTGGGGCTGGGTGCCGATCTGGTAATCCACAGCGCAACCAAATATCTGGGTGGTCACAGTGACATCACTGCCGGCGCATTGATGGGCAGCGCCGTATTGATCGAGCCGGTATTCCAGTGGCGCAAGAACCTGGGGCAGACACCCTCGCCTGAAGTGGCATCGTTGCTATCACGCAGCCTGCGCACGCTGGTGGTGCGTGTTCAGCAACAAAATGCCAACGCCATGCATATTGCCAGGGCGCTGCTATCGCATCACCGGATCAAGCGCGTGCTTTATCCGGGGCTGGATAACTTTCCAGGCCATGCGCTCGCCAGTCGCCAGATGAATGGTTTTGGCGGCATGCTGAGCATAGAAATAGACGGCACACGGGAACAGACATCGGCAATCGTTGACCGACTGAAACTGTTTAAAATTGCGCCCAGCCTGGGGGGCGTGGAAAGCCTGGTGACCCAGCCGGTGACAACCACGCATCATGGCCTTGACGAGGAAGAAAGAAAGCGTCGCGGCATCTCTGACGCCATGATTCGACTTTCTGTGGGTCTGGAAGATGTCCATGATCTTCTCGCAGATATTGAGCAGGCAGTGTCATGAATATGCCGGTCTATCTCGATTACAATGCCACCACGCCGGTCGATCCCCGGGTGGCGGATGCTATCGAGACTTGTCTTGGACAGCATCTGTTTGGTAATCCCTCTTCCAGTCATATCTATGGGCGACGCGCTCACGATGCCGTGGAAAAAGCCCGCGGACAGCTTGCGGCCCTGATCGGCGCACGGCACGAAGAAATGATATTCACCGGCTGTGCCACCGAGGCCAATAACCTGGCTATTCGGGGCGTGGCGGCGGCATTGCGTGATCGCGGCCGCCACATCATCACCAGTGCAATCGAACACCCTTCAGTTGCGGCGCCCTTTGGCTTACTGGAGCAACAGGGATGGGATGTCACTGTGCTGCCAGTGGATGAATTCGGTAGGGTCAACCCGGAATCAGTGGCCGCCGCGCTGCGGCCGGATACCGTACTGGTCTCTATCATGCACGCCAACAATGAAGTCGGCACGATTCAGCCGATATCAGCTATTTCGAGCATTACCCGTCCAAAAGGGATTGTGCTGCATACCGATGCGGCGCAGTCGATGGGGAAAACTCCGGTTCTGGTCGAACAACTGGGTGTCGATCTGCTAACCATTGCGGGGCACAAGTTTTATGCCACCAAGGGGGTAGGGGCCTTGTATGTGCGCAGAGACACGCCCATCGAACCGCTGCTGGTTGGTGCAGGCCATGAGCGAGGCTTGCGTCCGGGTACCGAGAATGTGCCGGCCATCGTTGGTATCGGAGAGGCGGCCCGTCTTGTCCACGCAGAAGATGACTCTGAACGCGCAGCCCTTGGTGTGCTGAGGGATATGTTGCATCAGCGACTTCAGCGTGAGATTCCAGGACTGCATCTTAATGGTCACCCCGATAGGCGTCTGCCCAATACACTGAACATCTCTTTCCCGGATGTGAGTGGACGAGAACTCCTGGAACATGCTGCCATCGATGTAGCGGCTTCAGTGGGGTCCGCCTGCCATGAGGCAGGTGATAACGTTAGCGGTGTTCTGGGCGCTATGGGCGTTTCACAACAGCAAGCACGGGGAGTTGTTCGGCTCTCTATAGGACGGCCGACGACGAAAACAGATATTGAGCGGGTAGCAACTGCGCTTGTGTCTGCTTTTTTTAACAGGTGAAATCGAGGCAAGAGCGATGATGAATGGTGATCATAGCTGGGGAATGGGGTGGGGCTTTCCTTTCTTTGGCCCTGTTTTCTGGATACTCATTGTAATTGGGATCGTATATTTCGTGCGCTGGCTTGTGAGTGGTAAAGAGGATGGTGTTCAGGAAAGTCTGCTGGATATCCTCAAGAGACGTTATGCCCGTGGTGAAATTGATCGGGACACTTTTGAGCGTATGAAAAAGGAGATTGAGCCATGAAACGTAACAGACGATTATTGACGAAGGCCTTCACATTGTTGATTATTGGTGTAGTCGGTCAGTTTGCCGGGCGCGGTATGGCACAACAAAACCCGATGGGCATGATGGGGGGCAGAGGTTGCATGATGGCAAACCGGATGCCACAGGGAATCAATCCGGGTCAGCTGCCCGATCCAGGCTCTGAAGGGGCCAAGCTGCTTGGTCAATACTGTTCCCAGTGTCATGGCGTCCCTGGTCCCGGTATGCACACCGCAAGTGAGTGGCCCACCGTGGTTGCTCGTATGAACCGGCGCATGCAGATGATGAGTGGTGGGCGCATGATGATGCGTATTGAAGCGCCGGATGATAATGAACTTGATATTCTGAGGGCTTATCTGGAAAAAAACGGACAGCGAACAGTTGATGTGAGCAAACTTGCCGGGGCGGATACACCGGGAGGTCTGGCCTTTCAGAAAACCTGTGCCCAATGTCATGCGCTGCCTGATCCTGCGCAGCATACACGTAATGAATGGCCTGCCGTGATCGAGCGCATGCATACGAATATGACAGCCATGGGGAAACAGCTGCCAGATCAAGAAACCACTGAGGGGATAATCGGCTTCCTGCAAACACACGCAGCGAAATGAGCATGATGTGCATTGCACAAGTCTCTCCGGTATTTGGTCTTTATAGTTCATCTTCCCAGCTACACAGAGGAGTACATGCTTCCCATGACAACCGTTACTATCGTAATTCAAAATTCACTATACAAGGAAAACAACAAAGCCTGGCATGCCCTGAGGTTTGCCGGCGCTGCGCTGGCAGAGGGTATGGCCGTCCGCGTACATCTGCTTGATGACGTGGTTGAAGTTGGGCGACACAGCCGCCAGGTACCAGGTACCGGAGGGCGCAGTCAATCTTGAAGAGTTACTCAGCGAGTTTATTGAATGTTGGCTGGAAGTGCGTGCCTGCGGTATGGCGTTGAATGATTGCTCAATTGACGAGTCGGCCATGCTGCCGGGAACCGAGCGCGGGTCCATGAAGGCGCTGGCGAACTGGGTGAAAAACAGTGAGCATGTGATGGTGTTCTAGAGATGGGCGTATCTGCTGCAAATAAAAACTTGAAGTAGCTATCGGATGCTCAAGAAGATAGCTGATAAGGAAAATAAAAACACCACTCTGATTAGATGACGATGCAACCTGAGCAGGTTACCGACCTCACCGTGGACGGTAAGAAAACGCCGTGCCTGATCGGCAGATTTTAATCGCCTCATCTGTCTCCCGCTACGAATCAAAACATGATTTCAACGCAGGCCGGCGCACTAACTCTTTGAGTTTCAGTCCGTCGGCTGGATTCGTCTTGAATGCTGATTTACATCACATGCTGCATCTTCGGAAATAATTTGCCGAAGGGGCTTGACATGGAGTTGACTCCAGGTTTTAGGCTCTATCTCATTGGGTATTTTCCTGAATCAGCCGATGAACCTGGAGTGCCCTCCAGGTTGTCACAACGTTAGAAGAAGGAATGCAGTCTTGAGTGGTGT
>DRJN01000280.1 GCA_011052165.1 Gammaproteobacteria bacterium | reverse complement strand
GGATTTGGTCATGGATGACCTTATGTTGCGAAGCCCATGGATGGGCGAGAGCGACGAGGGTTGGGGTGAGGGGATAAAATACATGCAAATACTGATGCAACGATTAACATTAAAGAACCCAATCAGAGCTTCCGTCAGGTTTCCAGACTAGAAGGCCAGGAACTTATGAGCGTAAAACAGGATAAGGATGAAAAAGATTCAGAAGTCCTGGATCGCAAAGAGCTGTCAAAACGGCGTTTTCTGACGGCAACGACGGCTGCTCTCGGTACTGCAGGTATTGGTGTGCTAGCGGTCCCGTTCGTCAAGAGCCTGGAACCCGATGCTGCTGCCGCAGCGGCTTCGGTTGTCACTGTCGATATATCGGAGATACCTCCGGGCGGGCATCTCACGACAAGCTGGCAGCAAAAACCGCTTATTATTGTACATCGAACACCAGAAATGCTGGCGACATTGAGCCAGGTCACCTCGCAGCTGAAAGATCCGGATAACAAGGTTCCCCAACAGCCTTCCTATGCACAAAACATTTATCGTTCACGTAAACCTGAATGGCTGATTATGATGCAGGTTTGTACTCACCTGTGTTGTTCTCCCACCTATGATCCCAAAAAAGGAACGGTGAGTTCAACCTGGCTGGGAGGTTTTTTCTGTGCATGCCATGGTTCCCGCTATGATCTGTCAGGCAGGGTCATGTCTGGTTCACCCGCGCCTGAAAACATGGTTGTTCCTGAGTATACGTTTATCGAGGGTGGAAAATCGATTCAGGTTACCGGCCTCGATAAGAAATCAAAACTATGCTGAACATATTCTTACAACGGCAACACGGCAACACGGGAGCATGCGATGAGCAACAACCGTAGTTTCTGGGTGTGGATTAATGAGAGATTACCCATAAGCGGTTTTTTGAAAGCTTCAATGACCGAATACTATGCGCCAAAGAATTTTAATTTCTGGTATTTTTTTGGCTCACTGGCGCTTCTGGTACTTGTGCTTCAGATTTTCTCGGGGATCTTCCTGTTGGCACACTATTATAGTCATGCGAATCAGGCCTTTGATTCGGTACAGGGTATCATGTTTGATGTGAAATGGGGGTGGTTGGTTCGATATATTCACGCAACTGGCGCCTCCATGTTTTTTCTGGTGATCTATTTACATATATCCCGCGCATACCTTTATGGTTCTTTTCGTAAGCCGCGCGAAGTGCTTTGGATTCTTGGGTGGATTATTTATATCGTGCTCATGGCGGAGGCCTATTTCGGTTACGTACTGCCTTTTGGAAACATGTCCTACTGGGGGGGTGAAGTCATTACGGCTATTATCGGATCAATTCCCGTGGTGGGTGACTGGCTGGTGTCCATTGTCCGTGGTGGACCGGGTCTAGGGGGGGCGACACTCACGCGCTTCATGGCCTTTCATGTGGTTCTTATCCCGCTTCTGCTGATCGTGATAGTCGTTGTCCATTTAGTGGCGCTGCATCAGGTGGGATCTAACAACCCTGATGGTATAGAAATTTCGAAAAAACTCGATGCTCATGGCCGTCCTCTGGATGGTATCCCCTTTCATCCTTATTACACAGTGAAGGACATTTATGGTATCGGGGTGTTCCTGACTATTTTCGCGATCATTATTCTTTTTGCACCAACCTTCCACGGTCTCATTCTTGAATATGATAATTACATTCCGGCAAACCCGTTACAGACCCCTCATGACGTAACACCGGCATGGTATCTTTCTCCCTATTACGCGATATTACGCTCAATACCCAGCAAGGGACTCGGTATTCTTACGTTGGGGGCATCAATAATGCTTCCCTTTTTCCTCCCCTGGCTTGATCGATGTCCGGCTAAATCAGTTCGATACCGGCCAGTTTATTTTGCCATGCTGCTTGCACTGGCGACTTCATTACTGGTGCTTGGGTGGATCGGAATGCAGCCGGCAAGTCCGGCGCTCCTGCCGCCTGCACGTATCGCACTGGGTGTGTATATCGGCTTTTTCATATTATTACCCATCATCAGCCGGTTTGAACCTGTTCGGCCGGTACCTGACCGGGTGAGATCGTGAAGACTATGTTACGTATTGGATTATTGGCCGGCGCGGTTATTTTTGCCGTGGTTTATGGAGGAGTGGGCTATGCTAATGAGGTGCAGGTACAAGTGCAGGCCCCGAAATATCAGTTCAACAAGAAAACCATTATTCGCGGCGGAATATTTTTTGCCCAACACTGCCTGACCTGTCACAGCATGAAGTATATACGTTACAATCGCCTGGCGGCTGATCTCGGACTGGACAAGAAATTTATCAAGCGTAACTTTATGACGCCGGCGGGCGCCAAATACTTACGTGGCATGATAACGGCCATGCCCCCAAAGCTCGCCGCCAAATGGTTTGGCGTCACCCCGCCTGATCTCACCCTGGTCGCGCGTTACCGCGGTGTTGACTGGATATACACCTACCTGAGAAGTTTTTACTGGGATCCCGGCAAATCCACTGGATGGAATAATCACCTCTTTCCAGGTGTTGCGATGCCCAATGTGCTGTTTTCATATACCGGCACGATCGACGGTAAGGGCCATGTGCTTAAAAAGGCCACCTACAGTCCCCAGGAATACGATCGGATAACGACCGATCTGACGGCATGGATGCGCTATACCAGTGATCCTTCGATTATCGTTCGTAAAAAGATTGCCCCTTATGTCATCGGTTTTCTGCTGATTTTTACGCTATTCGCCTATCTTATGAAACGCGCGTACTGGCGTGACGTGCACTAAAATATTAATCGTTGCATAAGTTATTTGCATGTATTTTATCCTCTCACCCCCCCCCCCTCCTCTCCCAG
>DRJN01000279.1 GCA_011052165.1 Gammaproteobacteria bacterium | reverse complement strand
ATTGCAGTTGCAATTACCCTTGATGAAATCAGACACGGCTATTCAGCCCCTGTTGCTGGGCAGTAGTGAGAAAGCCGTTCGAGTCAGCCGGCACCTTAAAGAACAGGGATTTTTGATCAGCGCTATTCGTCCGCCCACCGTCCCCGATGGTCAGGCCCGCCTGCGGATTACTTTTTCTGCCGAACATGACCGGGAGCATATTGATCGTTTGCTTGAGGTTCTGGATACGCTGTTCACGAAAGAGTCGATCCTAAAGGCAGCCGATGCCTGAATCCTTGTATGTCGATGTTAGGGGGCAGGGGCCGGATCTGCTGCTGTTACATGGCTGGGCGATGCACGGTGGCATCTGGCCAGCCTCCCTGCTGGCCGTACTGGAACAGGATTTTCGCCTGCATATTATTGATCTGCCCGGTCATGGCCGTAGTGCTCCTCTGACCGAGGCCTTTAGCCTGGACAGCGTGAGCAAGCTGCTTTATCAGTATGCCCGCAGCCGCCTGGATGGCCCGGCCTGTTGGCTGGGCTGGTCACTGGGTGGCATGCTGGCGGCAAATGTCGCCGTGCAGCATCCGCAGATCATCACAAGGCTGGTGCTGGTGTCATCCAGCCTGCGGTTTTGTAAAACAGAAAACTGGCCGCATGCTATGGATGTCACGGTACTGGAACTGTTTGCCGCCCAGTTGCGCCAGGATTATCGCGGTACCCTGTCGCGCTTTCTTGCCCTGCAATTCAAGGGCGACAGCCATGCGCGTGAAAGTCTTCGCGGTTTGCGCGAACAACTGTTTGCGCGTGGTGAACCTGATAGAAAAACATTGAATGAGGGACTGAAAATATTGCTGGACGATGATCTTCGCGGGCAGGCGAATAAAATATCTCAGCCGGTACAATTGATCGGTGGCGAGTCCGACAGCTTAACCCCGGCGGCAGCGTTGGAGGCACTGGCTCGCCAGTTTAGCCAGGCGAAGCTGTTCATTATTAAGGGTGCGGGTCATGCCCCGTTCATTTCTCACGCTGAAATTTTCCAGCAACAACTGATGCGCTTTGTTCATGTCCGACAAGATTAAAAATGATGGACGATCCGAACTGGATCCGGTACAGGTGCGCCGCAGTTTCGAACAGGCGGCCAGCGCCTACGATCAAGCCGCCGTGCTGCAACGAGAGGTGGCAAACCGCCTGCTGGAACGATTGGACTATATTCGATTCAGGCCGGCGCGCATTCTTGATCTGGGCGCCGGTACCGGTTTTTGCCAGCAGTCTTTGGCCCACCGCTACCCGGGAGCGGAAATCCATGCGCTGGATATCGCCCTGGCGATGCTCCTGCAGGCGCGAAAGAAAATCAGCTGGTTGCGCCGGTTGAAACAGCGCGATCATTTTATGAACGCGGATGTCAATGCACTCCCCTATGCTAATAGCAGTATGGATATGATCGTTTCCAATTTGACTTTGCAATGGTGCTCTGATCTGCGGGTGGTGTTCAGTGAATGCCAGCGGGTATTAAAGCCGGGTGGAATGTTGCTGTTTACGAACTTTGGTCCGAACACCTTAAAAGAGTTGCGTCACTGCTGGTCAGAAATCGACGACTATAGTCATGTTAATCAGTTTTCGGACATGCATGATGTTGGTGATACCCTCTTGCAGTCCGGATTTTCTGATCCTGTGGTGGATATGGAAATGATTACTGTTACCTATAAAAATGTCCGCAATGTTATGCAGGATCTAAAACAAATCGGGGCGCACAATGTCACCCGTGGCCGACACCGCGGTCTGACCGGAAAGGGGCATCTGCAACGGTTGGAACAGGCCTATGAGGCCTACCGACAGCAAGATCGTTTGCCGGTAAGCTATGAGGTCATCTATGGGTTGGCGTGGCGTCACGATAACAGCCCCGGTAAAAATAATCAGCCGGCTGAAATATATATTTCAACAGATATGATTAAAAAGTGAAAAAACACTGCGGTCTTTTTGTTACCGGAACCGACACCGAGGTCGGCAAAACCATTGTTAGCGTGGCGTTGCTTAATATGCTTAAACGGCAGGGCGTGAGCACGGCGGCGATGAAGCCGGTCGCCAGCGGGGCAACAAAAATAAACGATCACTTTATCAACGATGATGCCCTGAGTTTGCAGCAGGCTGCGAGTATTGATGCACCTTATGCGCAAGTTAATCCCTATGTTTTTTCTGAGGCTATCGCTCCCCATATCGCTGCTGCGCAGGCCGGGGTCGAAATTGATTTTGAAATGATAAAACAGTCATTCCAAAGTCTGGCAGGTCAGTCAGACTTTATTCTTGTGGAGGGCGTGGGCGGCTGGTTGGCGCCATTGAATCGGCAACAGACGGTAGCTGATCTGGCCATCGAGCTGGAACTGCCAGTGCTGCTGGTGGTGGGTTTGCGTCTGGGCTGTATTAATCATGCGTTATTGAGCGTCAGCGCGATCGAGCAAAGCGGTGCCATGCTGCAGGGCTGGATTGCTAATAAGGTGCAGGGAAATTACCCCTGTGTGGATGAAAATATCGACGCCATTGGCCAGCGACTCAATGCCCCCTTACTGGCAACGCTGGATTATCTCGACGATGTGGCCCGCGCTATGCTAGATATCAGGCTGGAACCACGCTGGATTTAGACTACTATTAAATTAAAGTAATTTCACTATATCACTGACAGGGACGCTGGTATGTCAAACCTTCCTGCTCCTGGGTCTGTAATTGGACCAGGCACAAATTTCATCTACTATTTATCCGTCCATTTTGGACAGATTCCAAAATTCAGGTATACTGTGGTTGTTTCCCCCTGTTTAAGGGGATTCAAAAAGGCCAGAGGGTGGCCTGTTGCCAAGTGCACAAATCTGTTTTCCAGAATAATAAATCGCCAACGTTCGGTGCCCGTAAATGCCTGTAATATCCCGGCATTTTTCTGGGCGATTAATTAACACAGGCGGTCAGTTTCATTCAGATTTTTGATACTCCAGCAACGACATTAATTTTCTCAACACAAAGAGGAGGCTACTCGTGGCAATCGCACAAGTAGAAGGAAAATATAACTTTGAGGTTGTGCGGTGGTTTACCGTTGCTGCGGTAATCTACCTTGTGGTGGGTACTTTGATCGGGGTTTATATTGCCTCGGAACTGGCCTGGCCGGTTCTGAATCTGAATATTGCTGAAATATCTTTTGGCCGGCTTCGTCCCCTGCATACCAACACCGTCATTTTCGCTTTTGGCGGCTGTGCGCTCATGGCCTCTGCTTTCTACACGGTGCAGCGCACCTGCGGGGTGCCCCTGTGGAGCAATCGCATGGCCTGGTTCACCTTCTGGGGCTGGAACCTGATCATTCTCTCCGCCGTGATCACCCTGCCGCTGGGGTTCACCCAGGGCAAAGAATACGCCGAGCTGGAATGGCCCATCGATCTGGCGATTGCCGTGGTCTGGCTGAGTTATTCCTTCAACTTCTTTATGACTATGATGAGGCGCAAAACCTCTCATATCTATGTTTCCAACTGGTTCTTTCTGGGCATGATGGTGATGATCACCTACCTGCATGTGGTGAACAGCCTGGCTATTCCGGTGAGTCTGTTCAAGTCCTACTCGGTGTTCTCCGGTGTGCAGGATGCCATGATCCAGTGGTGGTGGGGCCACAATGCAGTGGGGTTCTATCTGACGGCCGGTTTCCTCGGCATCATGTATTATTTTGTTCCCAAGCAGGCTAACCGGCCGATCTTTTCCTATCGTCTGTCCGTGGTTCACTTCTGGACGCTGATGTTCGGTTATGTCTGGCTGGGCGCCCACCATCTGCAATATACCGCCCTGCCGGACTGGACGGGTTCGCTGGCCGCCGCCGTTTCTCTGGCCATGATCATTCCTTCCTGGGGGGGCGCTATTAACGGCATGATGACGCTCTCCGGCGCCTGGGACAAACTGCGCACCGACTATGTGCTGCGTTTTTTGATCATCTCCCTGGCTTT
>DRJN01000278.1 GCA_011052165.1 Gammaproteobacteria bacterium | reverse complement strand
TCCCAGTTTAACCTCGGCGTGATGCTGGCCTACGGTAACGGCACGAGAAAAGATGTCCCCGCCGCGCTCACACTATGGCAAAAAGCCGCCCGCCAAGGTAACGCCAACGCCATTCGCACGCTGGCACAGGTCTATAGGAAGGGCCTGCTCGGCATCCCAGCCAATCCGGGCAAAGCCGCCTACTGGGAAAAAAGAGCACAACAGGGACCACACTGACAGGCTGGCGAATCCGCTAATATAAACGCTAAATAACTGTTCCAAACACCAGCACACTTTAGGAATGGCCGTTCGTCCTGAGCTTGTCGAAGGAAGCCCTTCGACTTCGCTCAGGAGAGCCTTGTCGAAGGACTCAGGACTTCACCACAAACGTGGAAATTCACAAGTGATCGGGTATTTGGAACGCTTATTTTAGCTCCGATCTCTGACGAAGTTGCGCGCATCATGGGCCACCTTGTCCACACTGGTATGCCGCACGTCCTTGCCTTTGACCAGATAGATCACATATTCGCAGATATTGCGGGAGCGATCACCGATACGTTCCAGTGCGCGGGCTGACCACATCATATCTACCAGAATCGGGATAGTACGAGGATCTTCCATCATGTAGGTCATGAGGTTGCGCAGGATGGTTTCATATTCCCGATCGACCTTTTTATCGCCGCGTGCAACCGTAACCGCTGCTTCACTGTCGGTTCGGGCAAAGGTATCCAGGGCATCGTGCAGGAGTTTGGCCACCAAATCGCCCATGTGAACGATTCCCGCCAGCATCTTGTTTTCACCTCCCTTTTCTGCAAAGTGCAGCGCCATGCGCCCGATACGCTCGGCTTCGTCGCCAATGCGTTCAAGATCGGTGATAGTTTTAATAACCGCGATCACCAAACGCAAATCACTGGCCGCCGGCTGACGCCGCGCCAAAATCTGAGTGCATTCCTCATCAATGGAAACCTCCAGCGCATTCACCTTGTAATCATTGGTCACCACCACTTCCGCCAGTGAGGCGTCTTTCGTGGTCAGCGCCTTGATAGCGTCGGCAAGCTGTTGCTCGACGATACCGCCCATATACATAACGCGAGTCCGGATATCCTCCAGTTCCTCATTGAATTGTTGCGAAATATGCTGTCCCAGTTTTAGCTTGTCCATAATCATCTCTCAATCTTTTAAAGAAGATACCAGACAAAAGATGAAGAGATAAAAGGGACTTGTATCTCTCCTCTTGTATCTTGTACCTTGTGTCTGTCTTTATTCATAGCGTCCTGTAATGTAGTCTTCCGCCTTTTTCCTTTTCGGGTTAGTGAATATACTCCTGGTGTCGCCATGCTCGATTAACTCACCTTTAATACATGAACGCCGTCGGATACGCGCGCGGTCTGCTGCATGTTGTGCGTTACTATAATAATAGTCTATTTTTCCTTCAGTTCGTAGATCAGCGCTTCGATTCAGGGGGGGGTCCGGCTCCACTCCCGTCTGCATGACAGTAGTCAGCCCCTCAGGCTTCTGGGGGGCATGATCTCACTTTTCAACAGAATGATATCTTCAGGAAAATCACAGATGAAAGTGCTGCCCCGGCCAATTTCACTGTCAATGCGTAGATCAGCCTGATGCCGTTGCAGGGCGCGCTTAACGATGGCCAGTCCCAACCCTGAGCCTCCGGTATGGCGTGAACGCGCGATATCCACCCGGTAAAAACGCTCGGTAAGACGTTCAATATGATAGGGAGCAATACCGATGCCGGTATCGTTCACCTCGAAGTGGGCGCCCGTCTCGTCCCGATACCAGCGAATCCGAATAGCTCCACCAGCGGGCGTATAGTGAATAGCATTCACCACCAGATTGCTGAATACGCCATCCAGCTCCCGGGGATCGCCACGCAGAAACAGCTCGCTATCCACTTCGAATACCAGGGTATATTTATTCTCGCCGCTGATGATCTGCGCCTCTTCATGCAGACTTCCCAGCATCTGTGGCACATTAACTATCTCACTGCGAGGCCCTACCTTATCATTGTCTACATTTGACAGCGTCGTCAGATCGTCCGTCAGCTGGCGCATGCGGATCGCCTGCTGCTGCATCGCCCGGAAAGTATGCTGCAGACGCTCGGCATCCAGATCTTCACAGTCTTCCAGCAGGTTTTCCAGATAACCGTTGATCACCGTCAGCGGTGTGCGCAATTCGTGGGAGATATTGGCAACAAAATCCCGCTGCATTTCTTCCACTCGTTTGTTCAGCGTCACATCACACACCACCACCAGTTTCTGATTATTGCCATAGGGCACGATTTTCAGCGAGAGAATTTTTAACTCGGCGATGGGAGAGGGAAAACGGACCGCTTTTTCCTTATCCGTATTCCTGAAATATTCCATCACCTCAGGATTGCGCAGCAGGTTGGTGAGACGCCGATCAACATCCTGGGGATATTTCAGTCCCAACAGTTCACCGGCCATTTCATTCCACCATTCAATCTCGCCCTGCTCGCGCAGGACAATCACACCTTCGGGCAGAGCGGCGGTGGACTCACGGAAGCGACTCAACAACCTGACCAATTTTTTGTTGCGGCGGCGTTTGCGCTGCTGCATGTGGTAGATCTCTGTAAAAACGTGTTCCCAGAGACCGTAGGATAGCGGCGGCGAGTATTTTTTCCTCTGGTCGAGCCAGTGCGCCAACCTGACCAAGTTACTGAAATACCAGACAATCCAGGCCAGCACAAAGATCAACAGCGCGATTTTGACGTGACCCGCCATCGCCCCCAGCAGGAT
>DRJN01000277.1 GCA_011052165.1 Gammaproteobacteria bacterium | reverse complement strand
TACGACTGAATGATGTCATTGACAGGATGCCAGCGCAATCACGGCCTGGCCGAGCGACAGTCCGCCATCATTAGCGGGTACCGTTGCGGGCGAAAGCACTCGCAGTTTCCGCTGACGTAATAACAGGTTGCTGCGCTGCAACAGCAAACGATTCTGAAAAACGCCGCCGCCGAGCACGACGGTGTCTATTTTATGTCGATGACATAAGTGGGCGGCTGTTTCAACCACGGCATTGGCAATCGTGTGATGAAAACGGGCGGCGATCATTCCCGGCGCCACTTCATCGGCGAGGTCCTTGAGCAGAGCCGACCACAGAGGCGCCCAGCTCAGACAATTATTCTGACATTCAAAGTCATAGGCAAAATCAGCCTGCTGCTCAAAATATGTGGCTGCCAGGGCCTCCAGTTCGATAGCGGCCTGGCCTTCAAAACCGGCCCGCTCACGGCAAATACCGAGCGCCGCCGCCACGGCATCGAACAAACGTCCGGCAGATGAAGCTGGCGGACTGTTTAAACCTTTACGCGCCATAGTCTCTAAGGTAGTCAGTGGTCGATCATTTAAAAAATTAACGATCTCCAACTGAGGATAGTCTTCGCACACCTGCTCCCAACCCAGGCTATCAAGAAGGTGAGCATACGTATTGCGCCAGGGTTCGCGTATGGCCTGCGCGCCTCCTAACATGGGCACGGGCTGAAAATGCGCCAGACGTTCAAAACCGCAATAGTCGGCCAGCAGGAACTCTCCACCCCAGAGCGTCCCATCGTCACCGACGCCAAGACCATCCAGCGCGACGCCCAGCACCTTTCCCGCGCCGGGCGGCAAGCCGTGTTCCGCCATACAGGCGGCAATGTGGGCATGATGATGCTGGATCTCGATCACTTGCAAGCCCTCATCCTCAGCCATGCGGCGACCCAACCGGGATGACAGATAGTCAGGATGCCGATCCAGCGCTACCACGACGGGCTGAAAAGCAAACAGGCGCCGATAAAGTTGCAGGTTGTCGCGATAATCCCGATAGCTGGCGGCATTTTCCAGATCACCCATATGCTGAGACAGAATGCCCTTGCCATCCTGTAGCAGACAAAAGCTGTTCTTCAGTTCAGCGCCCATGGCCAGAATGTTGTCGAAGCCTGCAAACCCCGGCGCCAGGGAAATCGGCTGGGGTGCATAGCCGCGCGCCCGGCGCAGCCAGCGCGGCTGACTGCCGGCCATGCGCAGCACCGAATCATCCAGCCGGTTAAGGATATCGCGATCATGCAACAAGTAATAATCAGCTATCGGCGCAAGCCGCTGACGGGCCTCCTGATTGTCGATGGCCTGCGGCTCATCGCTGCGATTACCCGACGTCAGGACAATGGGATGTTCCATGTTTTGCATCAGCAGGTGATGCAGCGGCGTATAGGGCAGCATAAAACCCAGGCTGTTCTGGCCGGGTGCAACCGCAGGCGCCAGCCGCTCACCGCAGGCATCCAGCACCACGATGGGCGCCGCCCTGTCATTGAGCAGCGCCGCCTCGGCATCGTTTACCTCAGCAAAACATTTAACCATGTCGAGGTCACGCGCCATTAACGCCAGCGGCTTGTGATAGCGGTGTTTGCGTCGGCGCAACGTATCGACCGCCTCGGCATTGCCGGCATCACAGGCCAGGTGGATGCCGCCGAGTCCCTTGATGGCGACAATATTACCCGCACGGATCAGGTTTGCAGCGTTCTCGATCACATCGCCGTCAGACAGGCGGTGACCCTCGCCATCCTCCAGCCAGATCTGTGGTCCACATGCAGGACAGGCATTGGGCTGGGCATGGAAACGGCGATCCGCCGGATCGTCGTACTCCGCCTGACACTGCGGACACATAGAAAAATCGGCCATGCTGGTATTGGCGCGGTCATAGGGAATCGCCCTGATAATGGACAGACGTGGACCGCAATGGGTGCAGTTGGTGAACGGGTAGCGATAACGGCGATTGGCCGGGTTCCGCACCTCGGCCAGGCATTCCGGACAGGTCGCCGCATCCGCCGCGACCCCGGTATGCGGTGCCCCCTCCCGGCTCTCGACAATTTGAAAATCCTTTGGCAGATCTGCGCCTGCATCCAGTGCAGTGCGAACAATGTCTTCGATGCCCGCCAGCGGCGGCGGCTCATCCCGTAAGCGTTGCACAAAAATATCCCGCGCCCGGCGGCTGCCCCAGATCTGGATTAACACGCCTTCGGCATCATTCCAGACCTGCCCCGGCAACCCGCACTCCTGCGCCAGCCGCCACACGTTTGGCCGAAAGCCCACTCCCTGCACGATACCGGTGACCCGAATGCACTCGCCCGCCATCAATGAACCGTACAGGCCATACAGGGATCGAAGGAACGCACGATATGCTGCACCGAGACCGGATCCTTTTCGCCATCGCGCACCGGTGCATCAATCAGCGCCTGTTCCAGCGCCCCCGGCGCGCCCTGAGCGTCGCGCGGTGAAAAGTTCCAGGTGGTAGGCGCGATGATCTGGTAGTTTAAAATACGGCCTTTTTTGATTTTCAGCCAATGTCCCAGACTGCCACGCGCCGCCTCGATCATGCCATAGCCCTGGGCCTCGTCCGGCATTTTGCCATGATGACAAAAGGCTTCCTTCGGCCGCAGGGCGTGCACCCAGCCTTCCATGGCTACCACCACCCGTGCAATCTCCAGCAACCTGGCTACGACCCGGTTACGCACATTGCCGCCGCTCTGCGCTACCAGATCACGGATCAGGGGATGGCCATTGACCACCTGCCGCGCCAGTGCGCCCACTTCCACCACCAGTCCGTCCAGACGCGGCGCCTTGCACCAGCTGTAAGCATCGGTCTCGTCAATCGAGGGCAGGGTCACACCATCGAACGGGTGTTTCGCCTCATTCTGCTGATGCATCCAGCTGTGACTGATGTCTTCGCGTATCCGGGTTTGATCGAGACTGCCCGGCGCACCGTTCCAGGTACCCCCAGTAAACAGGCATTGACCCTGATCAGCATAAACGCCATAACTCATAAACTGATCGGCTGCCCGCCCAAGGTCCTGTAAATCAAGCGCCTCGGCGATATGCAGAAAATGGCGCAGATCACTGCTGCCAGGCGCCGCCTGTGCCGCCCAGTTATCCAGCGCCGCAGCCGAATCCAGCGCGATGACATTCTCCAGCGAATCGCCGAACAGAACCTGCTCCAGAAACTGCCGAAAGCCTGACAGAATCGCGACAATACGGGCCTTCTCCTGGACTTCTATCGCCCGGCTGGTACCCCCCGGTTGCAAGGCCAGGCTGTGTGGCCACTTGCCCGCCAGCAGCCCCAGCAGGTGCATAAATTCAGCCCGCGCCTGCAACACCTGTCTGGCGGCCGATCCCTTGATGGCCTTGAAACGCGCCTCTGCGGCGGGGAACCAGGCTTCATTGCGATAGATCTCACGAGCAAAGTCCGGCATGAAAAAGAGATAAAAATGCGTCAGGTGATCAGCGATATTTTCACAAGCCAGAATCAGATTGCCCGAAAGCTCACCGTTGGGCGGCGGCGTCAACTCCTGTAGATCGGCCAGCGCATAAGCGGCGGCTACGGACTGGGAAACCGAACAGATACCACAGATCCGCGGCACATAGACCAGCGCATCCAGCGGATCTTTGCCCTGCAGTATTTGCTCGAAACCGCGATAGAGGGGCGACACCACCCAGGCCTCAGACACCCGCCCGTCATCGATCTGAAGCTGCACTTCCAGATCACCCTCAACCCGATTGAATGGCCCAATGATGCGACGAGTCATTTATCTTTCACCTTGTTGCCCGGCGCGACCCGGATGTGGTCAGCGTGCGCATTATTTTTCAGACGCGCCGGTGTCGCCGCCTTGGAAAGTGACGCCAGCGCCACAAACCAGGCCTTGGGCATATCGATCGGCAGCCCAATGGGGATGCCCGCAATCTTGGGCGTTCGGGTAAAAGGGTGACCCGGCTCCTCAAAACCCGGCGCGGTGCAGTTGATACAGGCATAACCGCCACGCAAACAGGAACCTTCACCATTCCAGAGACGGGTGTTGCAATCGGCATGAGCCTGGGTGCCCAGGCAACCCATGTTTTCCATCAGACAACCCAGATCGGAAGACTTTTCAGCGCTGGCCTTGAATTCATAATACTCATTGCGCGGACAACCATGATGCACCAGATGGTTGGCGTAACTGCGTGGCCGTTGCAACTCATCCAGTTCACTGGCGCCGAGATCAGCCAGCGCAATCTGTAACAGGGTTTCAAGCACCCAGTTGGGGTGGATGGGACAACCAGCGATATTGATTACCGGTAAACCGGCCAGGCTATGAAATTTTTCACCCAGCAGGCCGCCGCTTTTAGCGCCCTCATATTGAAGACCACAGGCCTCGCTGGGATTACCGCCAGCGGTCGTAATCCCCCCATAGGCCGCACAACTGCCCACGGCAATAACATGTTCGGCCCGTTGCGCCAGCTCGCGTATCCAGTCACGCATCGGCCGCTCAGAACCGGACAGCCGGTGAAACAGGCCACTGCCATTCGGTCCCTGGATCACGGCGCCTTCAAGACACAGCAGATCGAGATGAAGATCACCCGCGATAATAGTTTGCAGCAAGCGGTGCAAATCAGCACCGCCCTGTTCGCTCAGGCTGGGATGCCAGAGCAGATTGATGCCCGCCGCGCTCAGCGTCGTAAATAGATCCGGTGACTCAGCGCCCAATAACGACAGGGAGCAACCACCGCAGCCGCCGGATTGCAGCCATAATAAATTCAGTGGTCGGGGATCAGAACGATTCATAAAACGTATTTAACCTGGAATCCGCAACTCGGTAGGGTGGGCACGATTTTTGTGCCCACGCGGAAGACTCTGCTGATCGGCGTAGCCTGACATGCCGGGCATTTTTATATCCATGATTAATCGTCTCATAAATTATTGAGTGCCATTGGCTGATTAATTCCGTTCATCCTGAGCTTGTCGAAGGGTGTTGTTTTTACCCTCGTTCCCACGCTCCTGCGTGGGAATGCATATCGAAACTCACGAATCGAATTACATATGGGTTCCCACGCGGAGCATGGGAAGCATAAATGTTCATGGTTCGACAAGGTTCTCCTGAGCAGAGTCGAAGGGCTCACCACGAACGGTGGCATTAATCAGCCCAGCCCTAAACATCAAACGGTGGCATTAATCAGCGCAGGCCTCAACATCAAGCGGCAGCGTCAGAGTAAACAACGCGCCCCCCCGAGGATGATTTTCCGCGCTCAGATCACCCCCCAGATCACGCGCCAGACCATAGCTGATATAAAGCCCGAGTCCGGTGCCCTGACCAACCGGTTTGCGGGTAAAAAAAGGTTCAAAAATTTGCCCCCGATCTTTTTCTGCAATGCCCGGTCCCTGATCCAGCACATGGATCCTGACAACATTCCCTGATGTTTCACAGCTCAACCGCAATCCTGGCTGGCTCTGTTGCGCCATGGCGTCGAGCGCGTTTTGCACCAGGTTAACCAGGATTTGATGAATCTGTCCCCTGTGGCCCTCGATCTCAAGACTGTCCGGCAATTCGTAGCTTACTTCCAGCTTTACCCGGCTGGCCTGCAACACCCACTGTACCGCTTTCCTGATTAACGCGGGCAGATCAAAACGGCTGCACGCCTCTTTCTGCACACCAGAGTAACGCCGCAGATCCTGCACGATGTCGCTGACCCGCTCGGCGCCTTCCAGCGTGCCGTCCACCAGCGGCCCCATGTCATTCAGAATGCGATCAATTTTGAGATCACGTCTTAGTTTCTGCAACGGCGGCGAATCAACCTGCGCATCGACCTCAGCCAGATATTCGCTAATGCGTGAAGTGTAACGTTTGAGTGCATGCATGTTGCCGAATACGAAACTGATAGGGTTATTCAACTCATGCGCGACTCCCGCTACCAGACGGCCCAGGGAAGCCATTTTCTCTGAGTGCACCAGTTGCTGCTGGGCCTGCTTCAGTTCGTAGAGAGTGCGATTAAGATCATCATACGCCCGCCGCAATTCACCGACTGGCCGGCCGATCAGAACCATACCCAGCAGAGCACCCTCATGGTCATAGCGCGATGAACAGTTCATCGCCAGGGGTGCGCTCGAACCATCGGCGCAGAGCACGCTGACTTCGCAGTCGTTCAGGGATTCATGACCGAGTTTTTCCGGAAACTGCTTCAGCATAGCCGCCGCTTCACGGCTAAACAACTCGCTAAGAGAACGTCGTAGAAAAACCTTCGCAGGTTTGCCGGTCAGTTTTTCCAGTGCAACATTAACCTGCTGGATAATACCCCTGGTATCACAAACAATGAGCACATCGGTCATGGCCGAAAGCACACTGTCGATAAACTGCTGCGCTTCTTCCAGAGCCGCATTCTTCTCTTCCAGTTCGACCTGAGAGCGCACCAGATCAGCATACACCGAGTCCATTTTTTGAATGACCTCGATCCAGACGCTTTCGGTCGAAGGCGTCAGTTCCAGTGACTCGGTTACCCCGGCCCGGTCGATCAAACTAGCGTGGTTTTCTTCTGCGCCCTGGCTCATTATCCCTGTCCTTTAACCGGCCACCTTGTTCTCGTCCCGATTGAGCTGTTCGATCTTCTCCAGCCCATAGCGTTCCAGTTTATTGCGCAAGCCCACACGCGACAGTCCCAGCTCCCTTGCCGCACGACTCTTGTTCCAGCGATGACGGATCAGGGTTTCGCGCAGGATGCGCGCCTCCAGCGCCTCGACCCGATCTTTCAAACTACCCTGCAAACCGGCGAGACTCTCCAGCATCGGCGCCTCGTCCTCTGGGGCCGCGCGCAATACTCGCGGCGTCAACAGCTCGGCACCCAGCTCATCACGGGTTCCCATCACCAGCATGCAGCGCACTTCATTTTGCAACTCACGCACATTACCGGGCCAATGATAGGCCTGCATACAGGCCAGCGCCTCATCACTGAATCCTTTTATCTGCTTGCCAAGATCCTGCACCGCAATCTCCAGTAGACGCCGGGCCAGGAGTGGGATATCAAGCTTGCGTTCACGCAACGGCGGCAAGTGGATAGTGACGGTTGCCAGGCGATAATAAAGATCCTTGCGGAAGCGACCGGCATGCACCTCGGCCTCCAGATTCTTGTTGCTGGCGGCAATGATGCGGACATCAACCTTGCGGGTACGGCCGCTGCCCAGCGGCCGAATCTCCCCTTCCTGTAACACCCGCAACAGCTTGACCTGAAAGGCCGGCGAGACTTCGCCGATCTCGTCAAGAAACACCGTGCCGCCATTGGCGCGCTCGAACAGGCCCACCCGATCCTCGACCGCGCCGGTAAACGCGCCCCGCTTATAACCGAACAGTTCGCTCTCCAGCAATTCATCCGGCAGGGCGCCACAGTTCTCGACCACAAAGGGCTGCTCCGCACGCAGGCTGTTATAATGCAGCGCCCGCGCCGCCAGTTCCTTGCCGGTGCCGGATTCGCCGCACAGCAGCACCGACACATCATAAGGCGCGACCCGGTAAATTTTGTCACAGACCTCATTCATACAACTTTCCGGGGTGCGTATGATGCCGTCATCACGCTGGTAGTTGGCGCGTAATTTTTCCCGCTTGTCTGCCAGCGAGTTCTTCAGACAGGTCGGCAACATTCTCAGTTCAACCGATAGGGCTTCGTTCTGGCGTTGCAACTCAAACAGGCGGGTTGCATTCTTTAAGGTCAAGATCAGGTTGTCCGGATGCCAGGGTTTGGTGATGTACTGATAGATGCCGGCGTCATTGACCGCATTGATGATGTCTTCCGAGTCGGTGTAGCCGGAAATGATCATGCGGATCACATCCGGCCATTGCTCACGCACCCGCTTAAGAAACTCGACGCCGGAGATCCCCGGCATGCGCTGGTCGCAGAGAATGATCTGCACCCATTCCTGTTGCAAAATTCGTTCAGCTTCATTAATAGTAGAAGTCGTTTTAACTTCAAAGTCATCTTCCAGAATGCGCCGCAGAGTCTCCAGACTGCGCACCTCGTCATCAACAACCAGTATCGTCGGCAATGCGCTCATATCACTCTCCGCAGGCGTTCATCTGTTCGGCGGTGGCGTGCGATAGTCATCGGGGTACGTGACCTCGGCAGCTTGTAGACAAAGTTGTAACGGGCAACATGGTAACTGGGATCGAAACCGTAAAAATTCAGTTGCATGCGTTCCAGTTCCTGTTCGCGGTAATCCTGAAGGGGCTTTTGAATCTCATCCGCCAAACGGCGTTTGCGCTTGTATTCCAGACGCGAGGAAAAATCTGACACAGCAGCCATGCTGTCAGCACGCTGCTTCACGGCGCGGACAAAACTTTGAACGTCGTTATCCAAAACCTCGTTGACCAGACCCAGGGTCTGCGCCTCATGCGATCCCATTGGCAGTCGCGCCTGGATGATGCTTTCTGCATTCTCAGCACCCGCATAGCGGGGAAGCAAATAGGTCCAGTACTCGGAGCCATAGAGATTGCCCATGTCTTTATAATGCGGGTTCAGAATGACCCCTTCACGCACCCATACTTCATCGGCCGCGCGTGCCAGAAACACGCCTCCGGCGCCGGCATTGCCCTGCAGGGCCGCGATGGTCAGATGGGAATCGGTATGGATGATCGCCAGCGCCAGATCATCCAGCGCATTGATATTTCGCCAGGACTCATCGGCGGGACTGTCGGCCGCCTCGATCAGGTTTAGATGCATGCCGTTGGACCAGTAATCCGGCCCGCCCATGAGTACAATAATCCGAGTGCTTTGTTGACACGCTTCAATATAGGCCTGACGCAGACGTTGACACTGTTGTGTCCCCATCGCACCGTTGTAAAACGGAAAATGCAGATAACCCACCAGCCCTTTTTCTTCATACCAGATATCCTGATAACCGCTGTCCTGCTTCGGCATAATCTCGGGTAGTTCTTCAACGTCCGAGGCCAGTAACATTGTGGCCGGTAACTTGAACGGGTGGGCGTATTGTTTATTCCGAAGATGGCCAATCCAGAGCGCACCATCGGTGGTGGCGCGACAAATCGCCCCCCCGCAACGGGCGATCACCTCACCCGCTTTGCCGTGCAGTGATTTTTCCGGGCGGGCATCATAGAGAAAAAGTTCCCGTCCAAACAGGCTGTCGCGCACACCGGGAAAACCATCGGCGCTGCGGATCTTGCGCAACACGGTCTCAGTATCATCCCTGTTCCAGTCGATAGCCCGCTCGGACTGATGCATCAGGGGACGCCGTTCACCACGCACTTCAGGATCAGAAGGGTCCTGCGCGTGCGGTCTAAAATTACCGGACTGGAAACGACTCACCGCCAGCAGCACGGCCTCCGCCGCGGCCTCTGTTATCTCATTTCGATAAAGACTGGCCTTGCCGGCCTCGCGCATGTCAAATTCAGAGTACGCCCAGATATCTCCGGCATCCATCTCGGCATTGGCCTGCAAGACCGTCACCCCCCAACGTTTTTCCTGATTCAGAATAGCCCAGTCCAATGCCGAAGGCCCCCGGTCACCACGGACACCGGGATGCACCACCAGGCAAACATAGCGTCGCCAGACAGCCTCGGGGATGGCGCGTTTCAAAAAAGGCGCAATGATCAAATCCGGGCGATAGAGAACCACCGCCTCAAGTGCGACCTCGTCATTGATATCAAATTCAACCGAGATCTCATGACCATAGTGCTGCAATTCAACGAACAAGCGTTGAGTCAGACTGTTGAATGCATGTGTAAGAAAAAGTATGCGCATGATTATTTAAAACATCCGGCAATGGAAACAACAGTACGATGTTCTGTTGGGCTGTCAACCCCGCAGGGTGGGCACGTTCTTTGTGGCCACGCGGAAAACTTGATTAATCAACCCCACCCATGCGTCATTAATCCGGTGGGCACTAACACCGTGCCCACCCTACTTTACTACTGTCAATCCCGTAGGGTGGGCACGTTTTTTGTGCCCACGCGGAAAACTACAACAAACCCTATCAACAAATCCTCGGCAACTGTTCGCCTGTCAGCCAGTCCACTACGCGGCTGCCGCCGAAGCTGGTTTGCATTTGCACAAAGCCATGTGGGTCTTCGACCACGTCGCCAATGATGGCGGCCTGGCGGCCCAGCGGGTGCGCTTGCATAACATCGAGCAGTCGTTGCGCATTTTCCTGTGCACAGATGCAAACCAGTTTGCCCTCATTGGCCACGTACAACGGATCCAGACCCAATAGTTCGCAGGCAGCATTCACCGCAGGTTTGATCGGTATCCTGGTTTCATACAGATTCATGCCTACGCGTGACTGTTGCGCCAGTTCGTTCAGGGTCGTGGCCAACCCGCCGCGGGTGGGATCACGCAGACAGTGAATCCCTGGAACAGCCATGACCATCTCGGCAACCAGACTGTGCAAGGCGGCCGAATCCGATTCAATCGTGGTTTCGAACTGCAAATTCTCACGACTCGACATAATCGCCACGCCATGATCGCCCATCGAACCATTTACCAGAATCACATCTCCTGGCCGCGCCCGATCACCGGAAATGTTCACTCCCTCGGGCACCATCCCCACGCCGGTGGTGGTAATAAAAACGCCGTCCGCCTTGCCTTTCTCCACGACCTTGGTGTCGCCGGTCACGATGGGGACATTTGCTGCGCGGGCAGCCTGGCCCATGCTGATCACGATTTTTTCCAGATCGGCCAGCGGCAAACCTTCTTCCAGAATAAATCCCGCTGCCAGATAAAGTGGCCGTGCACCCGACATGGCAACGTCATTGATCGTGCCGTGCACCGACAGGGAACCGATGTCACCACCGGGGAAAAACAGCGGCGAGATCACATGGCCATCGGTACTCATGACCATACGCCCGCCCGATACATCGAAGGCCGCCTGATCATTGGCCTGACGTAACAGATCGTTGTCAAAGTGTTTAACGAACAGCGCCTCGATCAACTGCGCCATGGCCCGCCCGCCACTGCCATGCGTCATATCCACCGCGCCATCGCGGGTATTGAGCCGCACAGAAAAGCGTTTTGGACTCATTGTCACGCTACCGACTCCTGTTCTGTCCCAGACTTACGAAAACGTCCATAACTCCAGTAGGCGGCACAGGCGCCTTCCGATGAGACCATGCACGAACCCATGGGGTTCTCCGGTGTACAGACTGTGCCGAAGAGTTTGCAGTCGGTGGGCTTTTTAACCCCTCGCAATATTCTCGGACACTCACAACCCTTGATGTCGGATGCCTGGATAGTGGGAACATCAAATCGCTGCTCGGCATCGAACTCGGCAAAGGACGGTTTAACCCGTAGCGCGCTATAGGGTACCCGTCCCAAACCACGCCATTCGAAGTAACGGCGCAACTCCATCACCTCGGCCACCAGCCTCTGCGCTTTGCGATTGCCTTCGCGCGTGACCACGCGGGTATATTCATTCTCAACTTCGTGCCGGCCTTCATTGAGCTGACGTATCAGCATCAAAGCCGACTGCATCACATCGAGCGGCTCGAAGCCGGCAATCACCACCGGCTTCTGAAATTCCTCGGCGAAGAACTCGTAAGGCTGACTGCCGATAATCGAGCTGACATGCGAGGGACCAAAAAAACCATCGATGGAAACGGCGCCCATCTCACGCAGTTCCGGTGATTCCAGAATATTCTGGATCGCAGCCGGGGTCAGCACATGGTTACAGAAGACACTGAAGTTCTTCAACCCCATGTTCTGCGCCTGTTTGATCGCAACGGCAGTGGGCGGCGTGGTGGTCTCGAAACCGATGGCGAAAAACACCACTTCACGATCCGGATTCTCGTGTGCGATCCGCAGGGCATCCTGGGTCGAGTACACCATGCGCACATCTGCGCCTTCGGCTTTTATCCTGAGCAAACTCTTACGACCGCTGGCGGGTACCCGTAGCAGATCCGCATAGGTGCAAAGAATCACATCCTCTTGCTGTGCCAGTTGAATGGCGTGATCGATACGCGCAATTGGCAGAACGCAGACCGGACAACCGGGACCATGTACAAAACTGACATTGGCAGGCATCAAATTCTGTACACCGTAACGAAATATCGCGTGAGTATGACCGCCGCAGAACTCCATCAGCCGGTAGTGGCGATCCGGATCGACCTCACGACGTATTGCCGTGGCCAGTTGTTGCGCCAGATCATGACGGCGAAATTCCTCGATATACCTCACGCTACGCCCTCATCCATCAGTCCCGCTTCGGCGAACAACTGCAAGGTCAACTCGGCCTCTTCCGGGCTGACCTTGTTCAGCGCATAGCCCACATGAATTAACACGAAGTCACCCAACTGTACATCCTCCACCAATGCCAGCGAGATCTCTTTTTTCACTTCGCCCAGGGCAACCGTAGCCATGTCGGTTGCTTCATCGATGGCGACAACTTTTGCGGGTAATGCCAGACACATGCTTAATATTTTTTCCTTAATCCAGAATTCTGATGGGTTTCGCTTTGCTCTACCCATCCTACCTACTATTTTTTTTCTGGTTCCCACGGTCCCCCGTGGGAATCCATACATTGACTAGTTTACCTGCTGCCCTATGCATTCCCACGCAGGAGCGTGGGAACGAGATGTATTGTAAAAAGACTGAATTTTATTGGCCAATCATGGCGAGTTGTCGGGTGGTTTTAATCCATTGATACCAGTTGCTCATGCCTTCGCCACTGGTGGCGGACACCTTTAATACTTTAATAGCGGGATTGATACGATGCGCGTATTCGATACATTTATCGACATCGAACTGCACATAAGGCAACAGATCGATTTTGTTCAGCAACATCAGATCGGCGGCATGGAACATGTCCGGGTATTTGATCGGTTTGTCCTCGCCTTCGGTAACCGACAGGATCGCGACCTTGTGCGCCTCGCCCAGGTCGAAGGCCGCCGGACAAACCAGGTTGCCGACATTCTCGATGAACAACACGCTGTTCTCATCAGGCTTCAAGCTTTTCAGCGCATGACCAATCATATGAGCATCCAGATGACAGCCCTTGCCAGTATTGATCTGCAAGGCTTTTACGCCGGTTTCACGAATGCGATCGGCATCGTTAGCGGTCTGCTGGTCGCCTTCGATCACCGATAGTTTTAACTCGTCTTTCATATCGTCAATGCTGCGGGTCAGCAGCGTAGTTTTACCGGAGCCCGGACTGGATACCAGGTTCAGGGTTAATACGCGATGATCAGCAAACCAGCGCCGATTGGCCACCGCGTATTCATTGTTCTTGCCCAGAAT
>DRJN01000276.1 GCA_011052165.1 Gammaproteobacteria bacterium | reverse complement strand
GGCCCGCCCTACCAAAACCACTGGCATCGCCTTGATGACTGGGTATGGGTTTTCCGGCGGAGGCTATGATCTTTTCTTCAGGGCCCAGGGCCTTTCAATTCTCGTGTTGATCAGCACACGGCAATATCGGGATGTTACTAATTCGGCATGCGGGAAGCCCCGCCGTTCAGGACGGGGAAGGATAGCGCGGACGGCCCAGCCGTCCTATACTGCTCACGCTACCAAAGGTAACCTACGGCAGGATGTACTGAAAGTAACGCCTGTGGGGATATGAGCAATGGTTGCGCACCCGGCCCACGAGCCACTGAATTTAACGGAGCCGGATTACGTAGTTTCACACGTCGCATGTAACACAGAAACCGATACCCGTTACTAGCAAGCAGGAGGAAACATGGAGGAACAGTTAAAAAAGCTTTTTGACGACGCCCGAGCATGGGCTGATTCCGAGAAAGGCAAAGAGGCATTAAAAAAAGCCATTGATGATACCAACAAAATGACATCGGAATTCGAAGAAGCCCGTCGAGTTAATCTGGAGAATCTACATCGTCATTTCACGCTTTAGCTATGGCAAAGACTGATGGTAAATCGACTGGAAGTGTACGAATACAGTATCGAGTCACTACGAAAATTAATTGCAGATAAGTCTGGAAGTAGCGAAGATGTGATTGGTAAAAAACCGCATCATCACTACTTTAAGGGGTACTGTGATTTTATCGGCGTCAAGACGATCGTGGTCGAAAATGATTATATTGACCACGACTTCCTGGAAGATTTCTCCGCCTATTACGTTCGTTGTTTTTCGCAATACCGCAGGTTCTGCACGCGTCTCCACTTTTTTAATATCAAATTTACCCAAGATGACTTTGAAAAGCACCTAAAGAGTTCAGCTGATGCTGCAATCTCTCGTGGAGGCCTTCAAGAAGGCTATCTCGGCTTTGTAGTGGTAAAACCATTGCCGCTAACGGTCATAGGCAGGACCTGCTTAAAAACCTATCCGACAGAGAATCGACGATGTTTCCCAATCGTTCGGTCATATACTGCAAATCTCTTTGGAGCAGAACTGACCGTTGATTCACTTGCATTCCAAGAACAGGATCACGTTGTCGCCGCTTGCGCAACAAGTGCTTTGTGGTCAGTTTTCCAGGGAACCAGCATCCGCTTTCAACATACGATTCCTTCTCCGGTGGAGATCACTCGCGCCGCCACTGAAAGATCATCTATTGAGACGCGCATTCTCCCGAGCCGCGGACTCTCGGCAGCAATGATGGCGCATGCCATTAGGAATGTTGGATTGGAACCCTACCTCGTCAACGTAAGCAACAAATACAACGAACACATCTTGAAGAGCACCGTATACGCCTATTTGCGCGGCGGTATACCCATGATATTGGGGATCGAACTCTGGGATATATCCGGTGATAAACATAAATCCATAGGGTTTCATGCTGTCGCGGTTACTGGGTTCAGCTTGGGCGGAAATGCGCCTATACCCATTGGCGATACCCGGTTCTCTCTCACTGCTTCGAAGGTGGATAAGCTCTACGTTCACGATGATCAGGTTGGGCCCTTTGCACGAATGGAATTCGACGGAATAAAGATTGTCCTTGGGAAGGACGCCTTAGACAAGCAAGTATCCTTGAACTCGCTGTCAACATCCTGGATTGGGGGAAACAACACAAGAAGCGTTCGCGCCTGCCCGACAATCTTGTTGATTCCCTTGTATAACAAGATACGCATACCCTATGGGGTGATACACGATACAATCGTGTCGTTTGATTCCTTTTTCGAATCACTAAGAGAATCACTTCCCAGTCCATTTGATGGGAGAATAGAGTGGGATATTTACTTAACAACAAATAACAAACTTAAAACAGAACTCTTGGAAACAGAGATTGTAAGGGGCGATTATCGTCGCAATATCCTTCTTGAAGGTATGCCTCGTTTTCTCTGGCGGGCCACCGCCCGGCATCGGGACACACCATTGATGGATTTACTTTTTGATGCGACTGATATAGAGCAAGGACCATTTTTTGTACGTGCAATTGAGTACGATAGTAGCCTGTCTTTATTCCTGAGAGTAGTAAGCAAAGTGGACGCTATTGAGCAGAGATGCCGGGCGGGGACTGCGTGGAAAATTATTCAATGGTTTAAGCAGCAGCCAATACCTGAACTAGGGGGCCAAGAGAATAATGGGTGAAGGGGATGAATGACTGGGTTCCGTGGCAATGCTCCCGTCCGCCGGGCGGCGGAGGTTTTTGAGCATCACCACTTCGGTCATAAGCGGATGTCTCCCGCTGGTTGCCGTACAGGAGCACCAAGTAGAAAACCGAGACCGTCAGACCTTCCTGTTCGGCATACGCTTTCACCGTGATGCCAAGTCCTCGACAACGTTCCAAATGCACCCGCCAGAATTGGCACCGACTCTGGTGTTGACTCATGGGTGCCTTCGGTTATGAACTCAGAGGCAGTGTGACGGGGAATCAGTAAATGCGGTAGATGGGGTCTATGGAGCGCTTACAGTTTAACGACCTGCACGTTCCGGCTGAAAGCCACCACCGATTCCGAGAAATGGAGATCGGCAGGTGGGCGTGACGATGGACGAGTTCCACGGGTTGTTTGAAGACCTTCGGCGCCTCGTACTTACGTGCCGGCACGTCGAACGCCGCCGGCGGGCCGAGGCCCGCCCTACAGGAGGATGCCGCCGCCCCGGCGAAGCCCGCCCCATACGCACTGGCGATCGCACCCCCTGGCGATGGGGTCAGGCTTGACTTCTGGGTATTCGGTTCGAGC
>DRJN01000275.1 GCA_011052165.1 Gammaproteobacteria bacterium | reverse complement strand
GCCCCTTGTTATTCTTTGAATATTAGTGATTGTGATCACGAATAAGACATTTCGTCTCATGTAACGAAGAAATAAGTTGCCAATACGGTTTGTAAATAGCTGCCTACAGAGCTAGATTGTGATACTTCTAGCAGGATTTTTCTGGCACGGTATTAATTCTCAGCGGGGAATGGGAGGCAATGATGAAATTAAACTATAAATTAATCTGCGTGTTTGTCGCGGGCTTGTTAGCGGGGTCGCCCGTGTGGGCAGAAGGTGGCAACATGCCGATGGGAAAGCAGATGACGCCCATGCATGATATGTCGGGTATGCAGGAGCGGGGTCATGATAATATGCAGAATCATATGAAGGAACAGACTGGTGATGCGGGTGCGGCTACGGGTATGCATGACAAGAGGATGCATGAGCCCATGCCCATGGAGCGGAGTGGTTTTTCTCGTGGTAGCGTAGTGCGTTCGATATTTACTTCGGCGGTGAAAGATCGTGAACCGACGGATAACATTAAGGAGCTGGATACCCATTCGGACAAGGTGATTTACTATACCGAGCTGCGCGACATGGCAGGACAGACGGCGACGCATCGCTGGGAATACAATGGAAAAGTCATGGCCGAAGTCAAGTTCAAAGTGGGAGGGTCGCGCTGGCGTGTCTGGTCGAGCAAGAAGCTGGTTCCTGGCTGGACCGGCGAATGGAAAGTTTTGGTGCTTAACGGCGCCAACGAAGTTATATCGGAAGCCGTTCTGACCTACCGTCCGGCAGCGGCTAAACCGGCAGAAGAGTCCGCACCCTCACCGGTCGACAGCAGGCAGGTACACTAAATAAAAGAGGGCGGAGTCATTTAATTTGTGGCCCCCTTTTTATTGTTGGGCTTCGTTTTACCCAGCCTAACCTACGAACACTGATAAAATAGGTAGGTTGGTGCTGAGCGACAGCGAAGCCCAACATTTCAGATCTGTGTGGCTCAATGTGTCAGCTTTTTATAACGAATACGATGAGGCTGGTCGCTCTCATCGCCCAGGCGGCGTTTGCGATCGGCTTCGTAGTCCGCGTAGTTGCCTTCGAACCAGACCACTTCACTGTTGCCTTCGAAGGCGAGAATGTGAGTCGCAATGCGATCCAGGAACCAGCGATCATGGGAGATGACGATGGCGCAGCCGGGGAAGATCAACAGGGCTTCTTCCAGGGCACGCAGGGTTTCCACATCCAGATCATTGGTGGGTTCGTCGAGCATCAGCACGTTGCCGCCGCTTTTTAGTAACTTGGCCAAATGCACCCGGTTGCGTTCGCCACCGGAGAGATCCCCCACTTTTTTCTGCTGATCGCTGCCCTTGAAATTAAAGCGTCCGACATAGGTGCGTGACGGGATCTGATAGCTGCCGATGGCGATGATGTCCTGGCCGTCGGAGATTTCCTGCCACACCGTCTTGCTGTCATCCAGTGCGTCACGGCTCTGATCCACGCAGGCAATTTTGACGGATTCACCCAGACGCAACGCCCCGCCATCGGCTTTTTCCTCGCCGGTAATCATCCGAAACAGGGTGGTTTTACCCGCGCCGTTGGGACCGATAACACCCACGATACCGCCTTTGGGCAGGTTGAAATTCAGATCTTCATACAGTACAGACTGGCCAAAACGCTTACTGACATGACTGGCTTCAATAACCAGATCGCCCAGACGCGGACCGGGTGGAATGTACAGATCCTGGGTTTCGTTGCGCTTCTGGAAATCCTGTGAGGTTAGTTCCTCAAAACGCGCCAGACGGGACTTGCTTTTTGCATGGCGGCCTTTGAAGTTAGTGCGTACCCACTCCAGTTCCTGCTTTATGGCTTTGGTGCGGGCGCTTTCCTGCTTTTCCTCGATTTCCAGACGCTGTTCCTTTTGCTCCAGCCAGGAGGAATAATTGCCTTCCCAGGGAATACCATGACCGCGATCCAGTTCCAGAATCCACCCGGCGACATTATCGAGGAAGTAGCGGTCATGGGTGACGGCGACCACGGTGCCAGGAAAGTCGTGCAGGAAACGCTCCAGCCAGGCCACGGACTCGGCATCCAGATGGTTGGTGGGTTCGTCCAGCAGCAGCATATCAGGGGCGGATAATAACAATCGGCAAAGGGCTACGCGGCGGCGCTCACCACCGGAAAGTTTGGTGACATCCGCCTCCCAGGGCGGCAGACGCAAGGCATCGGCGGCGATTTCCAGTTTTCGTTCCAGATTGTGGCCATCGGCAGCCTGCAGAATGTTTTCCAGTTTAGCCTGTTCGGTGGCCAGGGCATCGAAGTCGGCATCCGGTTCGGCATAAGCGGCATAGACTTCATCCAGCCGGATCTGAGCATCCTTGATGTGCTGTAGGGCTTCTTCGACGTTGCCACGCACGTCCTTGTCGGGGTCAAGCTGCGGTTCCTGCGATAGGTAGCCAATGGTAATGCCGGTCTGGGGGCGGGCTTCGCCCTCGATCTCGGCATCCAGTCCGGCCATAATCCTTAACAGTGTGGACTTGCCTGAGCCATTTAAACCGAGTACGCCGATCTTGGCGCCGGGAAAGAAGGACAGGGAAATGTCTTTAAGAATCGTACGTTTGGGCGGGACAATCTTGCCCACCTGATTCATTGTGAAAATGTATTGGGCCATCTCGATAGGTTATCCGTGAATACGAAGCGGCGTATTTTAGCGGGTATTGTCGGCCTTGAATACTGTCTCGTGATTTCCGTTTCGCCTGACTGTTAATCTCTGTTACCGTTTGGCTAACGTTGTCCATGTTTGAGAATGGCTTGAAATCCGTCTTTATCGCCCTGATAAAGGCTGTGTTTGTTTTGTCACTTGTGGCTGCTATGCTGTGCCCCGCTTTCTTGAAGAGGATTTCATTCATGTTGCGTTTATCTCCTGCCGGTTTTTTTGCTCATGCCCGATTCGGTCGTCTGATGATTTACCTGGTGCTTGCCGGTGTTATGGCCTCAGCTCGTGTGCAGGCGGAAACCGGCGGCCTGAAACTGGTGCGAGTTGAGTATCAGCAGGTGGTTGAAGAACGGACTCTTAATGCGGTTATTGAAGCGGTTAACAAGGCGACAGTATCGGCTCAGACTTCAGGGCGGGTGACCAAAATTTACTTTGATGTGGATGATGTCGTCCATAAGGGCGATGTCTTGCTGCGCATGCGGGATCGGAAGCAACGGGCGCGCTTTAATGCGGCTAAAGCCCGGCATGTTGAAGCCGAAGTTGAATACCGGCGAATGAAAGAAATCTATGCGAAAAAACTGGTCGCCCGCGCCCGGTTGGACAAGGCTGAGGCACGCCTGAAATCCGCGAAGGCGGGGATGGAGCAGGCGCAGGAAAGTCTGGAAAATACGATTGTGCGCGCGCCTTATAGCGGCATCGTGGTCAAGCGTTATGTCGAGGTTGGAGAGACCGCAAGGGTGGGAGAGCGATTGTTCACCGGTTTGTCACTGGAATCATTGCGCGCCTCGGTGAATTTGCCACAGGATCTGATTAATGTGGTGCGCAAGCTCAAACGCGCACGGGTTATCTGGGGTTCGGGACTTGAGCAGGGCCGGAGCCAGAGTATGATGGCGAAGTCTATGACCATCAGTCCCTATGCGGATCCCGTCAGTCATACTTTTCTGCTACGCGTCAATCTGCCGCCGGGGCAGCATGGGATGTATCCCGGCATGGCCGTAAAAGTGGCCTTTGTGACCCGTGAAGTGAAAAAACTGCTGGTGCCGATCACAGCGGTGGTGCACCGTAGCGAAGTCAGTGCGGTTTACGTGATGGACAAGAATGGCACGCTCAGCATGCGCCAGGTGCGTCTGGGTTCCAGAGTCAATGCTAAACAGGTTGAAATCCTTGCGGGTTTGCAGGCGGGTGAACGGATAGCGCGTGATCCGCTGGCGGCCACCGTGCGCCTCAAGGAGCAGGACGCCAAACTTGTTTCGGATGCCGCATCATGAGTAGGAAACTGGGTATCTCCGGACTCATTGCGCGGGCCTTTCAGAATTCGGAGATTACACCCCTGCTGGCGCTGCTGGGTTTTTGTCTCGGTGTTTTTGCCGTGATGAATACGCCGCGGGAGGAAGAACCGCAGATCGACGTGACTTTCGCCAATGTTTTTATTGCTTTCCCCGGCGCCTCAGCCAAAGAGGTGGAAGAACTGGTCAGCACACCAGCGGAGCAAATCCTGTCGGAGATCAAAGGTCTGAAACATGTGTACTCGGTGTCAAAACCGGGGATGGCGATTTTGACCGTGCAGTTCAAAGTGGGGGAGGATCGGACCCAGGCTATCGTGCGTCTTTACAATGCCGTGTATTCCAAAAAGAACTGGTTGCCGCGGGGACTGGGCGTCGCGCAGCCGATTATTAAGCCCAAGGGTATTGATGATGTTCCCATTGTGGGTCTGACATTGTGGAGTAAAAATCCTGCGCGTGGAGGCTATGAACTCAAGCAGGTGGCTCATGCCATCGAGGTTGAACTCAAACGCGTACCGGGTACGCGGGATATTTATACCCTGGGTGGGCCGCAAGATGTTGTGCATGTGTTGTTCGATGCCGCCTCGCTGGCCTCCTATAATCTTTCCATTGATGATTTGCGCAATGCGCTACAGCTCAGTAATACCACGCGGGCTTCGGGGTTCATGGTGCGCGATAACAAGGAAATTGCCGTACAAACCGGCCTGTTTCTGAGCTCAGTGGATGATGTGAAAAATTTAATTGTTGGTGTGCATAACGGTAAACCCGTCTATTTGCGTGATGTGGCCAGAGTGCGTCGCGGACCGGCTCAGCCGAAAAACTATACCTGGATTGGAACCGGACCTGCGGCCGCTGCAAAAGGCATCCATGTCAGGGGTGAGTTTCCGGCGGTGACGATCGCCATTGCCAAGCAGCCGGGTACCAATGCGGTCAACATTGCCAATCAGATCATCCAACGTGTCGATCAGCTCAAGGGTATTTTTATTCCCAAGGACGTCAACGTCACCGTGACCCGTAACTACGGTCTGACCGCCGATGCCAAGTCGAAAAAATTGATTGAAAAATTGATCTTCGCTACCAGTTTTGTGGTGCTGCTGGTGCTGTTTGCGCTGGGCTGGCGCGAAGCGTTCATCGTTGGCATGGCCGTGGCGATCACTCTTTCTATTACCCTGTTCGCCTCCTGGGCCTGGGGCTTTACGCTTAATCGAGTGTCCCTGTTTGCTTTGATCTTTTCCATCGGGATTCTGGTGGATGACGCCATCGTGGTGGTGGAGAATATTCACCGGCATATGCAGATGAGCGGCAAGTCGTTAACCGAGTCTATTCCGCTGGCGGTGGATGAAGTGGGCGGGCCGACCATCCTTGCCACCTTTACCGTGATTGCCGCATTACTGCCCATGGCCTTTGTCACCGGCCTCATGGGACCTTATATGAGTCCGATTCCGATCAATGCCAGCATCGGCATGCTGATTTCGTTAGCGGTTGCGTTTGTAATTACCCCCTGGCTGGCGAATCGTGTGTTGCGTCCCTCGGTGAAGCATACAGCAGACGATACAAAAACAGGACTCTTCCAGCGCCGTTACAGTGCCTTTATTGGTATGTTTCTGGAGGGTAGTATCGGGCGCAAGCGACGCTGGTTATTGCTGCTGGGTATCATCGTGCTGATGCTGGCTTCGGTGGGACTGGTGCTCACGAAGCATGTTGTATTAAAAATGCTGCCCTTCGACAACAAGTCCGAGTTTCAGGTGGTGGTGGATATGCCGGAAGGCACGAGCATCGAGCAGACCGCCAGAGTGATGGATGCCCTGGGGCGGCGTATTGCACAGGTGCCGGAAGTCATAGATTATGAGGTTTATGCTGGCGGTGCTTCACCGATCAATTTCAACGGTCTGGTGCGTCAGTATTATTTACGTCAGGGTTCCAATGTGGGCGATATTCAGATCAACCTGCTGGGCAAACATAAGCGTGAGCGCAAGAGCCATGAGATTGCGCTCGATCTGCGTGCACCGCTGCAAAAAATTGCCAAACGTTATCATGCCAATATAAAGATCGTTGAAGTTCCGCCGGGACCGCCGGTCATGTCGCCGCTGGTGGCCGAAATTTACGGACTGGATTATAAGGGGCAACGTAGGGTAGCCCGTGAAATCAGATCCGTGTTTGAGCACACCCCCAACGTGGTTGATGTGGACGATTCCATCGAAGCGGAAGCGCCTAAGCTGATCATTAAAATAGATCAACAGAAAGCCGCCCTGCGCGGCGTCAGCCAGCATGAGATAGTGACCACCTTGTCAGCCGCTTTAAGTGGCGAAGATGTCAGCTATTTGCATGTAGGGAATGTCAAATACCCGCTGCCCTTACGACTGGAACTTCCTGTAGCATCCAAGGCCCGGATCGATGATCTGTTAGCGCTTAAAGTACGCAGTAAGGACGGCGGGCTGGTGCCCTTGTCGGATATCGTCCAGTTTATAAAAAGCCGCCGTGAACACGCTATCTATCACAAGGATCTGTTGCCAGTGGTGTTTGTTACCGGAGACATGGCGGGTCCGCTGGACAGTCCTCTGTATGGCATGTTCGATATGATGTCGACCATCAAGGGCAAAATCTTTTCCTATGGGGGGCGGATTAAGCAGTACCTGGTTTCACCACCGGAGAACCCGTATCGTTATAGTATGAAGTGGGACGGGGAATGGCAGATCACCTACGAAACTTTCCGTGATATGGGCATCGCCTATTCGGTGGGTCTGTTGTTGATCTATCTACTGGTGGTCGCGCAGTTCCGCTCCTATATTGTTCCTCTGATCATTATGGCGCCGATCCCGCTGACTATTATCGGCGTGATGCCGGGCCATGCCCTGCTCGGGGCGAAGTTTACCGCCACCTCCATGATTGGCATGATTGCCCTGGCCGGCATTATTGTGCGAAATTCCATTCTACTGGTGGACTTCATCAATCAGCAGGTAGAAGAAGGTGTCGCCTTTGCCGAGGCCGTCATTCGTGCGGGTGTCGTGCGCGCCAAACCCATCGTCCTGACCGGATTGGCCGCAATGCTAGGCGCCTTTTTCATTCTGGGTGATCCTATCTTCAGAGGCCTGGCGATTTCGCTGATTTTCGGTATTCTGGTGTCCACCGTACTGACCCTGGTGATCATTCCGGTAATGTACTATGCCTTCAGGCGCAAATGCTTTGAATCTTGATATCAATCGTTGCAACAGTATTTGCACCATAGCCCCCTCTCCCTCTGGGATTGGGTCATGGATGACCTTATGTTGCGAAGCCCATGGACGGGCGAGAGCGACGAGGGTTGGGGTGAGGGGATAAAATACATGCGAATACTGTTGCAACGATTAATAGCTAAAGCGGACGTAAGAAACATGCTGTATAGCACAGTGTCAGGCATTGCGAACTGAAGAATCACTGAACCATTTAGCCAGTTCAGTTTCGGATAGATCGCCAGCAGCCAGCTTTTCAAATACAATTACTGATGCGGGTTCGGTTGCGTCAAAATTATAT
>DRJN01000274.1 GCA_011052165.1 Gammaproteobacteria bacterium | reverse complement strand
TGAGATAAAAACTTATCAGGAAGATAAAGCGCGGTGTTATAGAAGTGACACAAGAACAGTAAATTATGACAGACGAACTTGATAAGCGAATCGCCGGCCTTTCTCCGGAAAAGAGAGCGATTTTTGAACAACGTCTCAAGAAGATCGCAACAGCAGAGGATGATTCAAATACTATTGTTCCTCTCAAGGATCGTGATAGCGCGAAACTGTCGTTTGCCCAGCAACGGTTATGGTTTCTGTACCGGATGGATCCGGACAGCCCGTTTTACAATATGTCTTCGGCATGGCGCCTGCGTGGCCTGCTCGATATTGATGTACTCAAGAATGCTTTAAATAGTGTTATTCAAAGGCACGAGGCCCTGCGCACGACATTCTGCATGCGGGAGGGCGAGCCGATTCAGCATATCGCTCCGTTGCTGACAGCGCCTCTGCCAGTAGTTGATCTGCACGATTTACCCGCTACGCAGCATGAATCCGAAGTCCAGCGTCTGGCGACTGAAGGAGCGCAGCAAGTATTCCATCTGGAGAAAGGCCCTTTACTGAATGTAAAGCTTTTGCATTTTCAGAAACAGGAACATGTTCTCCTGCTGGTCATGCACCATATTGTTTCCGATGGCTGGTCGATGAGCGTATTCATGCGTGAGCTCTCTACGCTGTACCGGGCGCTGATAACAGGACAATCCGATCCTCTGCCTGCGCTGCCCATGCAGTACGCAGATTTCGCTGAATGGCAGCGAGACTGGTTGCAGGGAGAGGTGCTGGACAAGCAGGTTCATTATTGGAAAGAGCAATTGGCGGGAGCTCCTCCTGTGCTGGAGTTGTTCACAGATCGGCAACGTCCGGCGCTCCAGAGTTTTAAAGGGGCGCACGCTACGGTATTGCTTGATAGCACCCTTGCGGATGCCGTAAATACATTGAGCCGGCAAGAAAGTTGTACTCTGTTTATGACACTGCTGGCAGCTCTCCAGGTCTTGTTGCAGCGTTACACTCACCAGCAGGATATCATCGTTGGGTCTCCCATTGCGTCACGTAACCGGCAGGAAATTGAAACTCTGATCGGTTTTTTCGTTAACACGCTGGTTCTGCGTACGGATCTTTCCGGTGCCCCGACCTTTCGCGAGTTGCTGGAGCGAGTGCGCGAGACCACGCTGGGTGCTTTTTCTCATCAGGATCTGCCGTTTGAAAAGATTGTCGAAGAGCTTAAACCGGAGCGCAGCCTGAGTTACAGCCCGCTCTTTCAAGTGGTATTTACCTTGCAGAACGCTTCTACCGATACGATGCAGTTGGAAGGCATCGATATCGAGCGTGTAGAGATTGATAGCGGTGTTGAAAAGTTTGATTTAACGGTTTTCGCGCACGAGACATCGGAGGGTATCCGCTTCCTTTGGTCGTATAACACGGATATCTGCAACCCGGACACCATCGAACGCATGACACGCCATTACCAGGTGCTGCTGGAACAGATTGTTGCGCACCCGGATACGTCGATCGCTGATTACGAATTGTTGTCATCCGGAGAGCGCCAACAACAGTTATTCGACTGGAACAACACAGCCACCGATTACCCCCGGGACCGATGCATCCAGCAATTGTTTGAGGCCCAGGCAGCGCGCAGTCCCGAGGCGGTAGCACTGGTCCATGAAGACCGGCAGCTGAGCTATGCCGACCTCAATACCCGCGCCAACCGCCTGGCCCATTATCTGATCGAGCAGGGTGTTGGCCCGGACACCCTGGTAGCATTGTGTCTGGAGCGGTCTTTCGATCTGGTGTTGGCCGTTCTGGGTATTCTCAAAGCCGGGGGTGCCTATGTCCCGTTAGACCCCGGTTACCCGCAGGAGCGCCTGGCGTTCATGCTGGAAGACACACAGGCGCCGGTGCTGATTACCCAGACCTCCTTGCAGGGCGTGTTGCCCTCCCATAAGGCCACCGTCCTGTGTCTGGATAACGGCGATCCGCTGGCCGGTTATGCCGAAGACAACCCGGCCATACGCACCGAGTCGCATCATCTGGCCTATATCAACTACACCTCGGGCTCGACCGGTAAACCGAAGGGCGTGTGCATTCCCCACCAGGCGGTGACCCGGCTGGTGTTCGGGGCCAACTACGTCACGCTGGATGCGAGCAAGACCTTGCTGCACATGGCACCCATTTCGTTTGATGCGGCCACCTTTGAGCTGTGGGGCGCACTCTTGCAGGGTGGACGCTGTGTGCTGTATCCCGAACCCGTACCCACCCCGGAAGGCTTGAAGGCGGTGATTGCTGAGCAGGGTGTGGATACTCTGTGGCTTACCGCTGCATTTTTTAACGTAGTTGTTGATACCGATGCAGAAATACTGGGCAGTGTAAAACAAGTGCTAACGGGAGGAGAGGCCCTCTCGGTTTCCCATATCAGGAAGGCACTGCAACAGCTACCGGCTACCCAGCTGATTAACGGTTATGGGCCAACAGAAAGTACGACGTTCACATGTTGCTACAATATCCCCGGCACCTGTGACGCCTCCCTTGGTTCCATCCCCATCGGCCGTCCGATCAGCAATACCCAGACGTATGTTTTGGATGGACAGTTAAGACCGGTCCCGATCGGCGTAGTAGGCGAGCTCTATATTGGTGGTGATGGCCTGGCCCGAGGTTATCTCAACCGGCCCGAGCTGACGGCGGAGCGTTTTATTGCCAATCCCTTACCCGATACACCGGGTGATCGCCTGTACAAGACCGGGGACCTGGTGCGGTATCTTGCCGATGGCAACATTGAGTTCATGGGTCGGAGCGATGACCAGGTCAAGATCCGGGGTTTCCGTATTGAGCCGGGAGAGATCGAGGCCACTTTGAGCCGGCATCCGCAAGTGCAGAACAGCCTGGTGCTGGTGCGGGAAGAGAGGGCAGGGGGCAAACGCCTGGTGGCCTATGTCGTGAGTGAGGAAGTCGATGAAGCCTTCACGGCCAGGCTGCGGGATTATCTGAAGGAGACGCTGCCCGAGTACATGGTGCCATCCGCTTTCATGGTGCTCGATGCCTTCCCGTTAACGCCCAATGGTAAGGTGGACAAGAAGGCACTGTCGGCAATGGATCTGGCCCCGTCAGTGGAGACCGGGTACGTCGCGCCCGATACCCCGGTCGAAGAGGCACTGGCCGCGATCTGGTGTGAACTGTTACAGCTTGATCGCGTGGGTATCCATGACGACTTCTTCCAGTTGGGTGGTCATTCGTTGCTGGCGATGCAAGTGATATCGCGAATGAATGCAGCCCTGAATATCGAATTCCCCTTGAGGATATTTTTTGAATTTCCCACCATCGCCGGGCAGGCATCCAGGATAGCGCAAGAGCAAACAGAAAATATTGACGAGGAACTGGAGGATATACTGGACGAGTTGGAGGGTATGTCAGAGGAAGAGCAAGCCGCCATTGTATTC
>DRJN01000273.1 GCA_011052165.1 Gammaproteobacteria bacterium | reverse complement strand
GCCGAAGTGGAGACGAGGCCAGTCACAAAGTCTCCGCGCTGTTGAACGAACTCCGCCGGGACGTGGAAGAGAAGCAACGGGAATGTCAGGATGCGCTGCAGCAGATCTCCGCCACCCTGCAACTCGTCGAGCAATGTTTCGGATGCCGGAACAAGCCCACTTCCCGGGGCTGTAAAGGCTGTCCGGTGGAAGGGAAAACCGATAAGTCGCGCCTGTTCCACTTGATTTTAGATCAGGGGGAAGCTATGGAATAATCGTCCTGGAAGGAGGTGGCCAAAGGGTTCCGCACCTCCCAGGGGGGCGTTTTCCGGTCGCTGATCCCTCCCACGGACAGCGCTGTGGAAATCGTAGTGCAGGCCCAGTGGCGCGGCAGTTCCAGGCTGCCGACCAGTGTCCCGCCGGCCGATGCGGCGAAAGTGGAGATGCCCGGTGCCGGTCCCCGGCGCATTCCCATGCCCGCGGTGGGGCGTCCCACGCGGACCGGGCGCAGCCCCGACCCGACCGGCACCTTACCCCTTGATCGTTGTAACCAGGGAGGATCTGCAATGAACCTACCGGACCTCGCCGAACGGCTGCTGGAGGCCAAGACGGAAAAAGGCTTGAGCTTCGCCGAACTCGGGAAGCGGATCGGACGCGATGAGATATGGGTGGCCGCCATACTGTTCCGGCAGGCCAGTGCATCCGGAGACGAGGCGCGTGAGTTGGCGTCCGCGTTGGGCGTGGATCCTGCGACCACGGCGGAATTGTGTGCGTGCCCGTTGAAGGGGCTGGGGCAGGTGGTGCCGACCGACCCCCTGATCTATCGCTTCTACGAGATCATGCAGGCCTATGGGATGCCACTGAAGGCCGTTATCCACGAGAAGTTTGGTGACGGCATCATGAGCGCGATCGATTTCACGATAAAGGTGGAAAAGAGGGCCGATCCCAAAGGAGATCGGGGCAAGGTGATCCTGCCCGGAAAGTTTTTTCCTTAATAAGAAATGGTAACCGATGCCGGCCCGCATTTCCCGGGTGTTGGCCGGGCCGGGCATTTCACTCTTCACATTCCGGATACTGCTCTGGTTTTTTACCTGCCTCGCCAACAATTATTGGATATTTTTTACCGCGTTTCGGTTCCTGCGGTTTTTTACGGCTTTTGGTTATCTTGAACAACCAACTGTCTCCGTAATCAAACATATAATATAGCTTCCTTCCCTTTTCTAATGGATATAAGTTCTCTAATGTTGTGCTATATATTCTTTCATTTTCATCATCAAGGACAACTCGATCGCGACTCCTTTCTGTCCGCGAAATATAAAACTCATACAGATGGTCGTTATTGAATTCCACTGCTTTCTGAATTACAAAATGGAGTGTTTCAAGGGTTGATGTGGAGTCAATTTCAATTGTTACGTGCCAACCATCTTTTGCATAGGCACCAAAGAGAAGCTCAATTTCGAATGTCCAAATCATAAAACCACCTCATATGATGCCGAATGCCTAACGTCGCGCACAACCGGAAGGCAGAAGCGAAGCGCAATGTAGCTTTTGGCTGTCCGAGTTAATGGGCCTTGTCGGGCGAAGCCGCTACGCGGAGAAATACCTTGGCCCGATTAACTTAAGAGTACCGAGTTCTCCGCTATTTTAACCCTGTCTGACGCTGGCCGTAATGGTCGTTAACCCACTTCTCTGCGAGCCGATCCAGTCCGTCCAGTTGTTCTTGGGAATAGGTCTCGGGCGCAAATTCCATTTCGAGCCAGGCGATGAGATGAGATGGGTTTCGAGCAGTTCGACCGGAAAGTCCGGATAATCAGCCTGGATTCGTTGCACAGACTCACCGATAGAGAGCCTTCTTCCATCTTCCCAGACGAGCTTACGATGCGTGATGTCAACCTCCACCTTTCCCAAGCGATGCCAAGCGGCCTCCCTCACTTCATCGGAAAGTTGGCCGCGGGGCGAGTCCATCCACTCAAACAAGCCGTCGATGAAAGGATTATTCTCGAATACGCTGTCTTCCGATTTTTGGTTCATGGCGAGTGACACGACTTGTGGGTTACCGGCTGCGCGCAAGCTTCATCGTCAGCCTGGAGTGCTCAATGCTCAACGTGATCCATTCGCCGCTCAGTTTCTTGAATTGCTTGTAGTTCCTGATCTGGCGGCGAAGGTCGCTGGCCCACTCACGGCGAATATACTCAGTCCGGCTTTTCATATCAAGCGTATAGCTTAGCTGATAGTAGGGCCCGCTCCCGCTCTCGGGATCTTTGTATTGCCGGGTCAGCGACCCCGGTCGCATTGCACCCAGCCCGGCCAGTTCCGTCTTGATCTTTTCAATGCGTCTTTCAATCTGTGCAAGTCGTTTGTTCGTCATGGATACCAGCCCTTTATTTTTGGTCACAGTCGGATTGCTTCCCCATGAGGCCATCTCTGGTTGTGGGAGTTGAGCATAGTGGGGCAGCCGAACACCTCGCACCACCGGGCGCAAAAAGTAGTGCGAGGAATGAGCGACGCTTTTCCTTCCCGAGGGCGTGTGATCGCTGGACGATTATTCTCCATCATCCAGAGAATTAAGATATTCTGCCAGAACGTCACCGTGACATGCTGCCGGCTTACAATGACAGCCAAGTGTTTTTCCTTTCAGCTCGAGAATTTCTTCCTTCCCAAATTTAAAGAATCCTCGCTCAAAATCATATTTGAATTTATGAATCACCTCGGCACGGTCACCGTCGAAACCTATAGCATAAGGGTTCCCCCATTTAGAACCTCGGCCAATATATACATCATGCTTTTCTCCTTTATCTATATTGACCACCTTGGTTATACCGGCATCTATTACGCGTGACTTGATTCCTGCCCTCTGCGCCTTCTCGATAAGATTTGCGTATGACTCACCATCATTAAATATGATTGCATGAGTAATCCCTTCGATATGCTCCTCATCCACTTGACAAAGAGAATCTTGAATCCGGGTATCTGATGAAACATACTTGGAAACAAATTCGTTGTAGTCCGCCAAGAATGCCAGGTGGTAGCCGGATAAATTAGACAGTATTGCCGAGACTTTTCGCTCGAACTTCCCATAACAAAAGAAATTCTTTGGGTAGGCGATTAATATGGTAGGTATGTGCTGAACGCTCATAATAAATGCACCACTTCTATTTCCATGTCCCATCGCTTGTTCAGGTATTCTACAACCAATCTCCGGTGGCAATGGTGAGGCTTGTGTTCACTGCATAGCAAACACCCATTATCCAGAATCGATTTATTTAGCGTGCGCTCGATATTTCTCTTGGACATTAGGTTTAGAAATTTATCTTCATACGCATCCCAAGTGATAACCTTCTTCCTATAGGCATCAAGAATATCATTTGTTGGCGTTAGTTCTTCTGCTTGGATATAGTCGACACTGCACAGTTCAGACAAAAAATATTTCAAATCATCACGTTTTGCAAAACCTGCCAATTGAGAAACGTTGTTCAGTCTGACGTCAACAATTCGGGCTATATGATTACTCTTGATCAGAGTGAAGAACTTTTGTGCGTTCTTTTGCGTAAAGCCGATTGTATACGTCTTCATCATATAAGCCCTTCAAATTATCGTAGCTACAATCTTGTAACAAAAATAATTTTCTCCACCCGCTGGATCGTATTTTTCGCCAAGGCTCACACACAAAACGCTTTGATTCTGAGGATTCTGCACGTGGTTTTCGAAATTCGGGTCAGTAACAGCGAGATCATAGTTGTTGCCATTATACAAGAATGACGCTCTCCGTTTATTGTCCGTATTCTTATATATCTCAAGATCTGCAACTTTTACCAAGTATAGCGACTGTTCGATATTTATCACACCGTTTTCTATCTGAGAAAAATCTACCCTGTTTCCAGTTCCCCATAGTGTATCTGGTGTGTCCAAATAATGAGCAACCTCGTGAGGTTCAATCTTGTACCGTTGGGTCCATTCGCCACTTCCGACAAGAAAGTTTTCTGGCTGGTTCTCTAATGGAGAGTGTGCAGAGAGATCTATATCTACTTTCTGTAATGGTTTCACTGTGTACTTGCCGTAAGGATTAACACAGGTGCACTGATTGTGATCCAGCTCCGCCCCAGCGGAATCGCCTACGGGGCGAATCCATTGCTTGGTCTGAACATCTTTTCCTGCGACGCAGTGCTTTCCATGCTTTACCGAGTTTGCAAAAACTACGATAACCTTTCTCATTTCTCCCTCTTATCGTTGACTACAATTCGAGGGCCGAAATATCGGATTGCAAACCCGGTATTTCGACGTCATAAAAAAATCGGTCAATGTGAATCAAGAAGATGATTTGCGATATCGTAGCCGAAACGGAATTTCAAAGAGGACTTTGGCGAGGTCGCGGAATGGCCGGACCCCGCCGGCTGAATTGGGTGCACGATGCGTTGCGCGTGTGCCGCTACAGCGTCCGAACCGAGCAGTGCTGTATTCAGTGGATCAAGCGATACATCCTGTTTCATGGCAAGCGTCATCCGAACGAGAGGAGGCTACGGAACCGACCGTTTCCCTGTCGCATCTGACTCTGGGGAAGAATGTCGCGGCGTCGAGGTAAAATCAAGCACTTGCTGCAATTCTTTTTTGTACGAGCCGGTATTAGGCCGAAAACCGCCCAGGGCCGAGGGCGTGGTTCGCGTCCGGCGTGCAGGCGAGTAGGGGGCGGGTCTGAGACCCGCCCTTACACCCGCCCCCGCCCCCCCCTTGTGTCAAGATAGTTCTCGCGCCCATGTTGTAGAGAAGTAGGGGAACAGAGGGAGATCCGGGGCCGGAGCGCGTGCGCGGACCAGCCGTTTCAGTCCTTCGGGTGTTCGGGCGGCTGATCCACGCCGGCGTCTCGCGCATGGCGCCGGAAACGCGCATCGGCGTCTTCCTGTGCGGCGCGCAGAAGTCGCTCGGCATTCTCGGGGTTCGTTTTCTGCAGCAGGCTGAAGCGTGCCTCCGTCAAGGCGAAGTCCCGGTACGGAATCGACGGGCGGGCGTAGTCGAGGCGCAGCGGATTCTTTCCCTGCGCGGTGCGTCGCGGGTCATAGCGCAACAGCGGCCAATGCCCGCTCTTCACCGCCAGCGTCTGCTGGCGCAGGTTGTTCGCCAAGTCCACGCCATGCGCGATGCACGGGCTGTAGGCGATGATCAGCGACGGCCCCGGATAGGATTCCGCCTCCAGGAACGCGCGTAGCGTCTGTACGTCCTTGGCG
>DRJN01000272.1 GCA_011052165.1 Gammaproteobacteria bacterium | reverse complement strand
TTTCACAGTACGCATTCAATCTCTCCACGAAGTTTGTTGGATAGCCATCAAAAATAGCCTGTTTTGGCGAGTATCGCTTAAGAAAGCCGCTCTATATATAGCGATCTTCGTGTTAAGTATGAATGAGTTTGTTATGCAAAATCAGTAAATTGGGTGGTTTTCGGGCGGGCACTAGTTATCTGGAAACTGCTGTCGAATTTTTTAATAGGCGTTGTATCACTTTAATTTACCCCGTTAGCCTGTTGTAACACCCTGAAATTGATTGGATTGATCAGAACCGGCGACACGGATACCCCCGCTCGGGCCGACGGAATACTTTACATTTTGCGTTGCCGGCGTTCGGGGTGTAGTACCTCTTGTACATGTAACAGATTGTTTTTTAATAAAAATACCATGTCTGGCACAGAGTTTGCTTCATAATTGGCTGTCGGGCGCTGCTGGCGCCGGGTCGCAAGGCCCGCTGCCCCACCCGGCATCAGTCTTTAAATCCTTCGGAGGAGAAGTTTTATGAATGCAAGAAAAACTATACTGAGTTCCGCAATGGCCTTGGCCATGGGCGGCGTTAGTCTGAGTGCTAACGCAGCCCTGACCACCAGCGCCGTGCTGAATTTCGATCCGGGGGTAGGCGCCTGCGCAGTCTCTGGCACCTACCCGTATAACTGTTCCTATGGCGCGGTCGCTATGACCGGCGGTTCCTACTTCAGCATGAACGGCGGCCCGGACCCGATATTTCAGAATTCTTCAGATGCGGGTTACCCGTTTCCCACGGCTCCCAGTGGTGGCGGCATCCATATCGGTGTCGCCATGCCAGGCCCGGTCGGTAACCATACCGGCCTAGTCGATGACAGTGAGAGTCCCCAGGTCGATGCACCGTGGATGTTCTTTAATAACACCGGTATGCACTTCGTCGAGACCCCTATCACGGTCGTTAACAACGACGTGAATAACGATGGCGGCTTTACCAAGACGCTGGATTTTAGCGGCTGGCGCGTGGGCTGGGGTAATGTCAACTCCATCAACATGGGTGGCGACACGGCTAACTTTACTGAAGATACTACTATTGCCACCATTACCTGCAACTTGGCAAGCTGTTCCAACAGCAGTACATACGTGCTGGATTATGCGGCCCATGTGCCGCTGTTAGATGCTTCCGGCTTCGGTGGTGTGCCTTATGCCCTGCACCTGGTAGGTACTGTCAGCTCGGTACCGGTGCCGGCCGCAGCTTGGCTGTTCGGCTCCGGCCTGCTTGGCTTGGTGGGCGTGGCGCGGCGGCGTAAAAACAGCTGAACGCTTGACCCCGGAGGAGCGGGCTTTTACCTCTTTGTGGGTATACTCGCGACTCTGTAGTTTGGAGAAAATGACGGGGCGCATTGCGCCCCGTCTGTACTTCACTATTTCAGGGGGGCGTGGGGTTGTTCGTGTGTAGAACCCAATGTCTTGGTTTTGCCGTACAGCGCAGTATCCAACTAAGAACGAAAAAACAACGATACCGCACTGAGGTGACCCGGATGCCGGCGGTATCCAGGTGGCCGGTTTTGAGAACCGGTAGGTCGGTACTTCATCCAGTTATCCCTAGCCCATTTTGCAACCGATTATATTATGGTGGCAAGGGGTGTAGTACGACTGCGGATCTGCTCTTGGTACCCTTTATCACTGTGGGTCCTAATCTAGTGACAAAGACCCACGCCAGTAGCATCATACAGTCGGCGCACTGCTGCTGAGACGCAGCCTGGATATTAGGAGAAAGATCATGAATACAATTACCCCTCTCTTTGGTTATGCAGGTCGACAACCCCTTGCCGGCAAATTTGATTCCTTCTCCCTAAGAAAGGGGTTCAACCGGGCATTCATCGTTTTCCTCGCCGCTTTCCTGCTCCTCCAGGGCTGTACCAGCGTCAACACCTTCCCGACTATCGCCCGGGCCGGTGATACTGTCTCAGTCATGGTAGGTGGTACGGAAAAGGCGCGCAAGAACACCATTGCGGTCACTCTGACGGATATCAATGGTACAACTTGGGATCTGCAATCTCTGGGACTGGTACGTTCGGTATTTAATCTGCGGATGGATGGGCGCGCCGAAGGCCTGCATTATTCCCCGTATCTGGATAGTTATGTCTCTTGGCTCTTTGGCCATGAGCCGGTACAGACGGTCTTGGTTACGGATCTTCCCCTGGATGCTGCACCAGGCAAAGCGTTTTTGACTATATCGCTTAGTGTGAATGATGACAGCTCAGGTGTTTCAGATCCCTTTACGGTCGCCTTGGAGCTCATCGGCGGTGTGGGTGCTCCAGATAATTTTTTGCGCTCTGCCTTTGGAGGGGTGGCAACCGTGGGGTTTGACCGGCTGGAACCCGCACCCCATGCCAAGATCAGTTTTGGTAGTACCGGTGCGGAGGAAATTGGGGCGGTATCCCTGGTGGTGGATTTTGACGAAACGGTTCTTAATCCGGATGATATTAACATCTATGTTCCGGAATCGACGGTGCGTGGCTCCTATGCAGCAACCGGAGCCTTCGGCAAAACCCAGCGCATGGTGTACTGGCACCAGGATGGGCGGCAACTCTATGCGGATGTGGTTGCTCCGCAGGGGATACAGGCAAGATACCTGCAATTGTATTTGATCCATCCGCGGGGACTTTCAGGATCACCCAACATCAGCCTTACGAGTGCGACCATATATGATCTAAATGGCGTTGAAATCGTTGTTCCAGTTAACCTAGAGTATTTCCCATAGATTTCAATATCCAGAAACCAGGCTGCTTGAAGCCCGGGAGCTGTACAGACAATCTGCTGGGTTTATCGATGGGCCTGGTTCAGACTGGGGGCAGTTCGCTGGAACTGTAGGATGGAGCGGTGAAACGGGCTCTTCATGTTTTATTGCGCCGTTTCCATCAGCGACTCCAGAAATAATTATTGCCATGACAAAAGCTGATACCTCAACTGTGCTCAGACAGGCGTTGGCGCTCATTGAAGACAACAGAATAATGGAGGCCAAAGCGCTCTATGAACGGCTATGTGCGATTGATAAAGGCAATCCGGAGGCCTGGTCTGGTCTGGGGATAGTCAACGATAAGCTGGGAAGCCTGGATCAAGCAGCCTCATGCTATCGACGAGTGCTGAAAATTAAACCGCAGATAGAGCGGGTTCATTACAGTCTGGCGAACGTATTGCGCCGGCAAGGGAAAATCGCCGACTCCGTGCCGTATTACCGCGAGGCATTACGGCTCAAACCGGATTTCGTAAGGGCTTGTGGTGAACTTGCCGAGGCGCTCCGGTTACAGGGAAAACTGAACGAGGCGGTGGAGGTCTATCGCGACCTCTTAAGGGTTAAGGCGGATGCCGCTGAAGTACATAATGATCTGGGCGATATGCTGAAGCGCCAGGGTCAGTTCGGGGAAGCGGCCAAGTGTTTTCAGCGGGCGATACGGATCAAGCCGGAACTGGCCGCGGCGCACAGTAACCTGGGGAGCGCCTATACGCTCCAGGGCAGGTTGCAGGAGGCGGAAGAAAGTCACCGCCATGCAATAAAACTGAATCCCGACCTGGTATATGCGGACAGCAATTTTCTCTGCTGCCTCAATTATTCTCCTGCACACAATGGGGAACAGTTGTTCGCAGAGCACAGGCGCTGGGCGGCCAGGCATACCGCCGGGGTCCACGCATTTACGGAATATTCGAACACACCCATTCCCGGTCGCTGCTTACGCATTGGGTACCTGTCCTCGGATCTGCGCAGGCATCCGGTGGCATTTTTCTTGTTACAGATTCTTGCCAATCACGACCCTGCCGAGGTGGAGGTGATCTGCTATTCGCAAGGCATGCGGCCCGACCCCATTACGCAACTCTTCCGCTCGCTCGTGAACGGTTGGCGTCACATCTATAATATGGCGGATGACCAGGTGGCGGAAATGATCCACCGTGATGGTATCGATATCCTGGTCGATCTTGCCGGGCATAGTGGTAATCACCGGCTTACCGTTTTTGCCCGCAAGCCGGCACCGGTGCAGGTTACTTATCTGGGGTACCCCAATACCACGGGACTTTCCACGATGGATTATCGTCTTACCGACCAGTGGGCGGATCCACCAGGAATGACGGAAGAATATCATAGTGAGCAACTGTACCGTTTGCCGCATGGTTTTCTGTGCTATCAGCCCGCACCTGATTGTCCTGCGATCGAAGCACTGCCATCGATCGGATCGGGATACATTACCTTTGGTTCGCTTAATAATTTGGCCAAAACAACACCTGAAGTCATCGCGCCGTGGGCATCGATTCTTCATGCCGTTCCCGGCTCGCGACTATTGCTCAAAAACCATTCCCTGGTCGATGTCGTTACACGGGAGCGCTACTATTCCATGCTGGGAGAGCATGGTATCGGGAGGGAGCGGGCAGATTTGATGGCCCCCATCGCATCCCATGGGGATCACCTGGCACTGTACAATCAAATCGATATCGCTCTGGATACCTTTCCCTACAACGGTACGACTACCACCTGTGAAGCGCTGTGGATGGGGGTGCCCGTGGTTACCCTTGCCGGGCAAATGCATGCGGGCCGGGTTGGTGTTAGTTTGTTGACCCAGGTCGGGATGCCGGAGCTTATTGCCGGTGATACAGATACCTATGCGGCTATCGCAATCAAGCTTGCGCACGATCCTGGCAGGCTATCGGGTATGCGCGAAAGCATGAGAGGCAGGGTGATGAATTCATCCTTATGTGATGGAAAACGTTTCGCCCGGGAGTTGCAAAAGGCCTATCGCGAGATGTGGAAAATATGGTGTACCAAGCGGCATGATGCTGATGAAAGAACGTAATGAAGGAAGATTATCATCCGCCTCAAAGGTGACCGAGACAAACCCGCTTCAGGGTATGCGCGTGTGTCTTTTCCGTTGGGAAGGTAACAAAATTGTTGAAGACATCCTCCCTGCGCTGCGGGACAGCGGGTGCGAGGTATCGGTTCTGGAAGTCAGAGTGCAGTCTATCCAGACGCCGGGCGGTAGCAAAACGGCCTTCACCGTAGACGGGAGAGGCGAGTATCTGACCTACTTCTACCGGAAGATTGAAGCTTTTGACCCTGATTTGATTCTGCTGTGCAACAGTCATGGACTCGACCCCCATGGCTTGCTCTATGCCATTGCGGAACTCAAAGAGGTGCCGCTGGTTAACTGGTTTCTCGATAATCCCTATTTCTTTCCCATGATGCGGCATCCCCGCAGTTTCCGTTTTATCAGTTATGCCGTATTCGATTCAGCGTACGTAGAACAAATGCGTAAGGATGGCTATAAAGGCGTATTTTCATTGCCGCTGGCAGTGAATCCCTATCGGTTTGAAAATATAAATGCAGTAGTCGATAAGCCTGAATGTGGCGTGCTTTTCGTGGGCAGAAGCGGATTGAATAACATCCAGTCGGTTTTCAGGGATATCGAAACGGGCACCGGTAAAATGCCGGATTGGGTCAGAAGGAAGGTTAATGAGACCGTTGAGGAAGGCGCATCCTTTCTTCAAGCGTATCCGGATAAGGCGCCTCAGCTATTTCTTAAAGATTATGCAGCACAAAACCCGCAGTATGCTGATTTTTACAACCATCAGCATATCATGCCGCTTATTTCCAGCATTATCGATTTCAAGGCATCATTTTATCTGCGGCGAGACATTATTAATTCCATTGACTATGTGGATATTGCTGTGGCTGGCGATGAGCCATGGCGGGAACATATTCGTGCCGGCATCCGGTTTCTGGGGCGTTTGCCCTATCAGACCATCGGTACAAATTATAGCAATGCGGTAATCAACCTGAACATATCCCGCTATCAACTGAGGACGACTATGAATCAGCGAGCATTTGATGTGCCGACCGCTGGCGGTTTCCTGATTACTGATTATCGGCCGGGTGTGGATGAGCTGTTTGAACTCGATAAAGAAATTGTCTGCTACCACAATCCAGACGATTTACAGAAGAAGATTCATTACTATATCGAGCGCCCAGTGGAGCGTTCTGCAATCGTGCAGTGTGCACGCAAACGTATCCTGCAGGAACATACCTATGCCCGGCGGCTAATACAGTTGGTTGGCAACCTGCGAAAGACAGGTGTTGTAAAGGGAAAAGTGGAGCGGGGGGCAATCACAAAACATAACTTGGGGGATGAATTGCGCCCATATCTGCTAAAGTTGACCGATTGGTTCCAGAAGAACGGTCTTGCTCATGAGTCGGCCATCTTCGGGCGGAAACTTGAAGAATCATCCTGAATCCGACAGACCTTAGGGAAAGGTATTGTATGTCAAGAAAATTACATATTGGGGGTAAAATTCCAGCACCAGGGTGGGAGATTTTGAATGTGATTCCTGGGCCGTATACTGACCATGTTTACAACGCAAATGATTTATCACAATTTACAGATTGTATATTTTCTGAAATTTATGCGTCACATATCGTTGAGCATCTCGATTACAAGGGTGAATTATTATCTACTCTAAAAGAATGGAAGCGGGTGTTGGAACCAGGCGGAAAGATATATATAAGTGTCCCGGATGTTGATGTATTAGCAAAACTATTTCTGGAGAAGGGTCGCCTGACATTTGGCGAAAGGTTTCATGTTATGCGTATGATATTTGGTGGGCATGTTGATGCATATGACTACCATGTGGTTGGTTTAAATGAAGAGTTTTTAATATCTTTTCTGAGAGATGCCGGGTTTGAGTCTATGGGAAAAGTCGATGAATTCGGTATTTTTCAGGATACCAGTAGCATGAGGTTTAAAGAAGAGCTTATTAGTCTGAACTTAATAGCAGTAAAGCCAACTGAAGATAAATATAAGAACACCAGGCGGAATGATCCGTGTCCTTGCAATAGCGGGAAAAAATATAAACATTGTCATGGGAAGATTGCCTAGACTACGCGGCTGGTTTCTCTTGAGTCTTAAGGCAGCGATGAAATCATTTCTCTCCAAAACGGGCGCAATTATTTCAGCGATTGTAATTAAAAGTCTTTAGTGGACCGGCGCAAACATCTTCCAGGACGGCAATTTCCCCTGGAGTAAGAATTTCCTTATAGGAACCTATTCGCTTATTCGAGAGTTGTTTCCCCCATAATTCCGATAGCCACGCATTATTGCTTTTTCTTAATCCGGTGTAGTCAATTTCATCGCCTTTCCATTTGGCTGTCTCATCGAAATCTTCAAGCCGCAAGCCGCTGGCCCGCCGGATATTTTCAATCACGGGGGCAGGATTGGTTACCAGATCCTCATACTTTATCAGCGTTATGTGACCCTGGTATTCTTTGTCCTGGTGGGACAGTGCAGGCGTATAGCATCTCATGTAATAATTTCCAAGCTTTGACATGTCGCGCGGCAGTGTGGCTCCTTCCGATTGACCCTGCGACCGTAATCGCTCGCCTACCCGTACAAGTGAGGCAGCCACATCGCGGGGGTCCCGGATGATGATGAAGAACCGCACATCTTCCCCCGCACTGGACAGCAACTCAAACAGGGCCGGGAAACGTGGAGTGAGTGGAGGATGCTTTAGCACGATATGTTCTGCCGTCGGATAGCGTTGGCGAACTTTTTCAATAAACTCCCTGGCCCATCTGGCAGTAAAGTCCCTCAGATCCTCAGCTGAGGAGAAATAATACTTGTTGTGTTCGTCAAATTGCTGTTGTCCAAAGACATAAGCTTCCACAATATTCCTGAGATAGCTTGCTTCATGAATGAGCGGATTAGTGGTTTTGTCTGAACATAGAATGCTCTGCAGCAAAGTTGTTCCCGACCGGTTCACCCCGCCTATAAAAAAGCAGCTCATCGTTTTTTCTCCAGATATCGAAATTGCCGTATGGGAATTATTCTAATATTCTAATAGTGAATGTGATGCTATTGTGTCGCTGTTATAAGCTACAAACGCTTTGCAAATATCTCCTTATAATCAGCGCCAACACAACCAAGTTTGTGATGAGGCGGCTTCATGTCGCGAATGGAAAACCCGTGCCCTCTGAGGAAGTTGCATACCTCGTCCAGATCGATGCCCAGGTGTGGATGAATATCGATCAGTAAAACAATTTCCTCATTATTGGACAAGGTTATTCTCGCGCCATCCAATACTCTCAGTTCTGCCCCTTCAACATCAATCTTGATCATATCTACATGCGTGCGCCCTATATCTCCAAGTACAGCGTCAAGAGTTCTCATTTGTATATCGATGGCACCTTGACTGGAGCTGGTGTTAGATGGCATCAGGCTGTGCCAGCCGCTCTTTTCGCCAAGATATAATCGGGTGGGCTCATTAATGTCACCGAGGGCTATATCGTATAATGCAACATTCTTGTAGCTATTCAGATTCATACTACGCCGGATCCAACAGCAGTTGTCGGGTTCGGGTTCGAACGCCAATACTGCACCAGTGTCCCCGACAATTTTCGCTGCAAGCAGAGAAAAATCGCCCTTGTTTGAACCTATATCAATAAAGGTCATTCCGGGCTTCAGCAAGGTGTGAATAGTTCGTGTCTTGTCCGGCTCATATATTCCGAGGGCTCGGGCAAGCATCATATGTGACTCTTTGATATTCAGGTAAATTATCCCGCCGGTGAACGGAAAGGGTAAATGCTCATCTGGAAAAAATGGTGCGATACTTTGATGATTGTGGATAGCGGCGATCCTTAGGTCCATAGAGCGTTCTTCGATATTACCCGCTAATGCTATCTGTAGAATTTTCCATGCCTGCAGGGCAGCCTGTGGAATACGCCGCCCATGGTATTGCTGATGGCAGTCTCCACACAAAGCCAGTAAGTTTTCAATGTGGGCTACGCCAGCCTGAAATACATAGTCAAATTGGCTGGCATCTTGTGTAGTCAGGGCTTTGCATGTTGGATTTGAACATCGGTAACCAGCTTCACTCAATAGCTGTTTTTGGATATGAGATGGTATGCGTACTTGAATAGCGTCCATGATGTGGTTACAAAGATTTTCCTGATCGATCCCCAATTATAGAGACCAAGGTGCTACCTTGATCATCCAATGCCTTTAATCCTTGGGCATTGCCAGTACATGCCAGGGCAGGCTGAAGCAAGAGGATTTTCATGTTGCAAGCAAAAGATAAAAGTTCCTCAAAAACGACGTCTTGTTGGAGAAATTCTTGGTGCACCGGGGTTAGTCGCCAGCAGAATGAGCGGCCAACCACAACCAATGTCAGTACTTTAACTCCCAAAGGTTCCAGCATCAAGGCTGGCTGCGCGGCGAGATCCCCCGTCCTTTCTGGAACAGGTCGCATGGATATCCCTCTTGATAGGGCTGGGTGTCATTCCGCACAACCAATTATGGAAAGAAAATGCCGGGAAGGCAGATTCTTCAGTCGACCGGGTATATCTCGGGGTCGCAGTAAATCAATGTAAAATTTTGATAAGATAAAACATGGGTGAAGCGTAATAGCGCAGCGAACAATCGCAAAGCGCTTCTATTGGGGTGCAGGAATGGCTAGAAAGAACAGTTTAAAAAAGAGGGCGAAAGCCCTGCTGCAGAATAATCAGTTGCCGGCAGCGAAGACACTATACGACCAGATCTGCAAATTGGACAGCCGGGATGCAGAAGCATGGCTCATGCTGGGAAGCATTCATAGCCGACTCGGCAGATACGACCAGGCAGTACAGTGTTGCCAAAAGGTAGTCAGTATTGAGCCACACAACGCACAGGCCTATAGCAAGATGGGAGCCGCCCACCAGGCTGCAGGCCAGGACACGGAGGCCATGGCCTGTTATCAACAGGCGTTGAGTATTCATCCGAATTTGGCCGATGCCCATTACAATTTAGGGAATCTATTCAGGGGACAGGGAAATTATGACGCGGCCGAGAAATGCTACCGGCAGGCAATACGATGTGGGCCGGGACATGCACTGACTTATTATCTTCATGCCAATATGCTTAAGGCCCAGAGCAGGGTAGAGGAAGCAGTCGCAAGTTATGATCAGGCATTGAAGATTACCCCCGGGTTTCCTGAAGCATATTGGAATAAAATGAGAATATTGCCTGTTCTCTACGATGGCAAGGAGCAGGTGGATTATTACAGGAGAAAATATGCTGATGGGCTGTGTGAATTAAGTGGACATCTTTCGCTCGATACACCACGGGCCAGGGAGGATGCCCTTAAGGGCATTACGGCCAGTACCAATTTCTATCTCCAGTATCAGGGCCGCAACGATTTGGAGCTACAAAGGCAATATGGGGAGCTGGTTCACAAGGTCATGGCGACCAATTATCCGCAGTGGGTGGTGGAGCGGAAGATGCCACCATTGGGCAAAGATAGAAAGATACGGATTGGATATGTGTCGGCATTCCTTAGGTCACACAACGGTGCGGTCTGGTTGCTTGGCTGGTTGCGCCATCGGAACAGGGATCAGTTTGAGGTATATTGCTATCATACAGGGGCCAAGATAGACGAGAAAACCGCGGAATTCAGGCAGCACTGTGACCATTTTTACCATATCCCCGGTGATCTGGACTCGGTGTGTACACGGATCGTTACTGATAACTTGCACGTATTGGTCTACCCGGAGCTGGGAATGGATGCGCCAACCATGGCAAGGGCCGGCTTGCGTTTGGCGCCGGTGCAATGTGTCGGTTGGGGGCATCCCATCACCTCGGGTTTACCCACTATGGACTACTGGTTATCCAGTGATCTGATGGAGCCGGAAAATGGGCAGGAGCATTACACTGAGAAACTGATTCGTTTGCCCAACATGGCGAATTGTTATTCGAAAGAACAGCATGACAGGCTGCAATCTCAATCTTCCGGAAAGAAGCGCCTGGATTTCGGACTTCGGGACGATGCTGTGCTGTATTTTTGCAGTCAGTCACTATTCAAATATCTCCCGGAATATGATTTTCTCTTACCGGAAATTGCCAGGCGTGTGCCCAATGCGCAGTTTGTCTTTTTGGGGATTTCAAGTGTCCATGTCGTGGATAATTTTATGGAACGTATTGATCATGCCTTCACGAATGCTGGACTGCACGCGAAAGATTTTTGCGTGATGCTGCCCAGGCTTACGCCGGAAGATTATCTCGCCCTTAATCGGGTGGTAGACATCTTTCTCGACAATCTGCCATGGTCTGGCAATAACACAACCCTGGCGGCGATTGATTGCCACCTGCCAGTTGTCACCTGTCCTACCGGCTATATGCGCGGCAGGCATTCATATGCAATTTTGAAGATGCTGGGCATCGAGGATACGATCGCCGGCAATCAGCAGGAATATGTTGATATCGCTGTGAGGCTGGGTGTCAATGAAGGCTGGCGGCATGACATTGTGCGGCAGGTTGTAAGCCGGCATGAGCGCATTTATGAGGACACGGATTGTGTACATGGCCTTGAAGAGTTCTATAAGCATGTGGTAGAAAGTATGTTCTGAGATGCTTCATTTAGTCATGAGCGATTACAATCTCTTTTGTTTTAGTTTGCAGTATAATATTTCATAGGTGGTGTATGGCGTAATACCAAAGCTAGGGCTACCTCTCTGTTCCTCAGGGTTTCCGCCACCGTGTAATTTTATTCGAATCGGCATTAGTTTCCGCGCGCGCAAGCAGTGGGAGAGTTCATCCAGTACCTTTATCCGCCCATCGAATTCGTCGACAGTGTGCCCCGCTCCAACCGTAATGATGAAGTCAGCCGTCTGATCAATCAGCGGGGCCAGGCGGCGGAGGAAATGGTCGACATCCGGTAGCATTCGATGGTCGATCCTTAAACCTGCTACCAGGTTGCGTTTGCCCAGGCCGTTGCTATCCAGGACCGTCGCCAGCGTCACCATGACTGAATCTGCATCGTCGTTGAGGGCAAGAAGCCAGTCTTTGTTGGTCAAATTCAAGGATGCATAATGTTCATTGTAATAAGGGTCATTGTCCACTAATACGATATTTTCCGGGCGGCATGGTTCCTGCTGAAAGGTGATGTATTCGCCCTCGCTGCCTCTACTTGCGGGAAGGTTGCTGCGGGTAATGCCAGGTGTCATGTGGAGCCCGTCGATATCTCTGGATCCTGAGCCTGCGGCAAATGATAGTTGTCGTGTACTCCTGCAGTCGATGGAGATTAAGCCCAGCAGTCTTAATATCTGGATAGTTCTGATTGCATCCGATTTGTGTATTCGTTCGATCAGTGGGTGAATAGTGTCCATATCTCCATCACGATATGGAGCAAGGCTCCGCATCGTATAAATATGCATACCCTCCCTGTTGATCGACTGGAGTGGAATCTGCCAGCCCTCAAACAGGGCGCAACAGGCGGCCATGTGTGAACAGAAGAAAATTTCCCTCAGAATTTTTTCTTGATTTGAGGCTTCTATAATACCAGTACCACCAGAAAGGGACCGGGTCAGTTTGCGGCCGTTGATGCTCTTTTTTCTGTCGCCAAGGAATCCCTGGTAGTTGGCAAACCGGGATAATAATTCGGGGAAAAGACTCGATTCGGCAATGGTGCCAAATCCGTCGGCTTCAACTTCATATCCTCTTAACAAATGCTCATATGAACCCGTGGTATGACCTGTTGTCATCTGGTTATTACTTTAGGGCTTCTTTGAGTGCTCCAATATGGTGCTCATAATTTTTCCATCGGCCGGCAGATTTTTTGTATATCGGCTGGCGTACCTGATCATAGCTTGCAGTTCCTACAAAACGCTTGGTCTTATGGAAATCGAGGCAGCGGTCATCCCATGCCAGGCCGCAGAACTCCACCAGTTTCTGAGACATTGTTTCCTGGTTGGCTACCAGTTCTTCATATTGGATCTCCAGTATCGGGATACTCAGAACCCGGCGCCAATGTTGTGTTACCTTCCGATACCCTTTGTAAAAGGCGCCCAGATTCGTCAGGTCGTAGGCATAAGGGTGGCTGCGAGAGAAGTCCTGGAAGTAACAGGACAGACAGGTATCCAGAGGATCGCGCATACAGTGGATTACGCGTGCATCCGGAAACAGCAGCTCAATGAGGCCGAGGTGCATGAAATTGCCAGGCATTTTGTCAATAACCCGCGCGGCATCGGGCGACAGTTCCTTCAAGTGGTCAAGATAGTGTTGCGCAAGCCCATCCAGTTTGTCCTGCGACAAGAGGGGCAGGCATTGCGGATAACGCTTTTCCGTGCCCAGCACGGTATGGAGGGAAAGAGGAAGTTGAACGATATCAGGCAGCTCGCCGGCGCCAAATACCTCCGGATGGCTGGCTAGAATCTGCTCGACCAGACTGGTGCCGGAGCGCGCCATGCCGACGACGAATACAGGCCGCCTCGAGCGAGGCGTGGCTCGCGGCATATTGGTTATGAACTCACGACTATAGAGCGCAATCAGGGAGCCTACTTCGATCGCATGCAGATCGGGGTCAAATGTCAGAGGCTTCGCTTTGTTACCCTGTTGATAGTGGGAGAAGGCCCTGTCATATTCGCCCGTTGCATCGTAGAGTTTGCCGAGATTGAAGTGAAGATTGCGCCTGCCGGTGGCCGACAGTGTTTGATCCTGTTCCAGCAACTGCTCCATCATAAGAATCGCTTCATTCTGGCGACCAAGCCCCTTGCTGATCCCGGCAAAGGCGAGCACGATATTTATCTGATTGGCACCATCATTTAGTAGAGGTGCTATTCGTTCATAAGTTTTCTCTACATCACCCGTGTGATCTGCGATGTTGGCCATCAGGGCGATGGCATCGATATGGTCAGGTCTGATTTCCAGCGCCCGTTCACAATATTCCAGGGCTCTTTCGGGTTTTTGTAAAGGCATAAACGCCGCTGCCAAGCCCACATAGGCATCCACGTAATCCGGGTTGATGCGTAGTGCCTGCCGGTAGCTTTCTACGGCTTCTACCTGGTAGCCTTGCATTGCGAGCGTGGTGGCTAGGCCGTGGTGGGCCTCGGCGTAATCCGGGTTGATGCGCAGTGCCTGCCTGTAGCTGGTTACAGCCTGTTTGTAATTCCCCAGTATTTGGAGCATGGATGCCAAGCTGACATGGGCCTCGACGTAATCCGGGTTGATGCGCAATGCTTGGCGGTAGCTGTCAGCGGCCTTATCGAATTGGCCGAGTTTCTGTAGGCTAAGGCCCAGATTGTAGTGGATCTCAGCGGTATCGGGTTCAATCTGCAGTGCTTGTTGATAACTTGTTACCGCGTCCTCGGGCTTGCCTTGGATTCGGAGCACATAGCCCAGATTGGCATGTGCCTTGGCGTAGCCCGGTTCGAGATGTATGGCCTGGCGGTAACATGCCTCTGCCTCGCCAGCCTTGTCTTGTTCCTGGAGTATGATCCCAAGATTGAAATGAATCAGTGGCTGGTTAGGATTAAGACGCAATGCCACCTGATAGCTCGCCACGGCCGTATCGTGGTCTCCGTTGCTGTGCCGTAGCATGCCCATGCGGGTGTGCGCCTCGGTATAATCGGGGTTGATTTGTAGAGCCTGCTGGTAATGGGCCAAGGCATCTTCAGTCCTGCCCTGGGCCTCCAGTGCGTTTCCCAGGAGAAAATGGGCGTCAGGGGAATTGGCTTGCAGCATGATGGCTTGGCGACATGCCGATTCTGCGTCCTCAATCCTATTGAGCTGCATCCGGGCTCTCCCCAGCATGAGCCACGCTATGGCAAGGTCGGGTTGTAGTTTTACCACGGCTTGGTAAGTTTCTGTGGCTTCCTGAAGCTTACCCTGCTGCAGAAGCGCATTGGCCAAGTTCATGTGAGCACCTACAGAATCCGGTTGCAGGGCGGCAGCCCGGCGGCAGCAGTTCTCGGCCCCCTCATAGTTCTCGAGCATGCCGTTGATGGCGCCCAGCATCAGCCATGCTTCCGTATAATCCGGATCACATTTGACGGCTTTTTGCAGGCTGGTGACCGCTTCCTGGATATTGCCGCTGGTGCGCAACATGTTAGCGAGCTGGTAATGGGCTTCGGCCAGGTTGGGTTCCAGTGTCAGGGCTTGGCGAAGAGACGATACCGCCTCCTGGATATTGCCCAGTTCGCCGCTGATGGCGCCCCGCATCATCCAGGCGTCAGCATTATTGGCATCCATATGGATTATTTGATCATAAAGGACACCGGCTTCGGTCAGATTGCCCTTTTCAAGCAGCGAGAGGGCCTCATCAGCCAGTTTGGTGGTGTCTTGTTCCGGCATATTGCTTATACTCATGAAAATTAAAATAAGGCTGGGTTCGTCGCCTGCATTGCTGATTGCACACGCTCGCGATATTTTCGAAAAGGGCCGATTTTTTTATTAGTGGAAATATTCCGTCTATAATTCTGATCATAACCGTATTTTTCAGCATGCGCTAACATTGTACTCTGAACGCATACCAGTCTCTCCCTTCTCTTGGCCCTGTAATCGTAAAACCTGTACACAATGATCACTGTCATGAGCACTTCAATGAAATCAAATAACTACACAAAATCTGTCCGTGAACAATATGAATCATATCCCTTTCCGCCACGCGATCCAGAAGAAGAACTAACTACGATTAAAATTACCGACATCGATTTTATCGGAAAAATTAGCCATTATTGCTTCAATGGAAAACTGAACCCGGAAAAACAAAAACTTCGCTTTCTTGTGGCAGGTGGAGGTACTGGTGATGCAGTCATATTTCTGGCAGAGCAATTACGCGGGTTTTGTGGAGAAGTGACTTACCTTGATATGAGCCAGACTTCGATGCACATAGCACAACAGCGGGCTAAAATTCGTACCCTGGATAATATTCAGTGGATACAAGGCTCGTTGCTTGATTTACAGGAAATGGACATAGGGGAATATGACTATATCAATTGTTATGGCGTACTGCATCACCTGAAAGACCCATCCCTTGGCCTGCAAGCGCTGGCAAGCCGTTTAAAAAGTAATGGGGCAATGGGACTTATGATGTATGCAAAATACGGGCGAACCAATGTTTACTATATGCAGAAACTGCTTAAAATGATAAATTCTGTTGAAGATACTCTGGCTACCAAAGTCTCGAACACCCGGACAATTATTGATTCATTACCAGAAACAAACTGGTTAAAGTGCGGCCCAATACCCTTTTGGGGCGATGCAGAGTTACACGATAGTCATATATTCGATTTATTTTTACACTCACAGGATCAGGCATATGATGTTATGAAACTCTGTGAATGGCTTGACTCAAACGATATAAAACTAATAGATTTCGCAGAAAATAAGTCTCTGTATAAACCTTCGACGTTTATTAAAGATCAATGCTTGCTAAAAAAAATAAATTTAATGCCCCTCAAGAAACGACAGGCAATAGCGGAAAATATTGCTGGAAATATTAACAAACACATATTCTACGCAAAAAAATCATCTAATAATAAAGTTGCATCCTTTGATGACGTAGAGAATATCCCCTATTTTTGTGATGGTCTGCCTTTTGAACCAAACACAAAATCTCTATACGAGATCGTAAAAAATGCATCACCCGGATCCATCGTGACTATTAATTTCCCTAATACTCAGAAACAAGTCCAAGTTAACATTTCGACATATACAAAATATTTTATTAAGTACATTGACAGCAGGACTACAATCAAAAAACTATTAAAACTAGTGCAATCCGATCCTGACTTTAGAATGGCTCCACCAAAGAAAGCTCAACTACTAAAAGACTTCGAAGATATGTACACGGAATTCCAGGAGCACGACACTATTTTTCTGAGATACAAGAACATTTCACCTTACAAGCATTATAGACAACTTCAGAATATTACTTAAAACCTGCTCATAAAATATAATCAATTGATTTTATTATAATAAAAGGCCGAATAACCGCTGCTTCCGGGCGCATTATTAACAGATTACCGTCTAGTCGAGATTCTTTACGGTGTTTTTGCTGTGTTGATATACTATTTTGAGTGTATATTTTAATAACTTATAATTTACTCAAGAGTGCCGAGTTTTCATTTGTGCATTTGTAACCCATTGGCCCATAAGAAATTTATGTATGGCTTCAAACTATCCCATACAAATGAAATTAAGCGCTTATAGAGAACTCGGTATTCTTGAGTAATTTATTCAATGAATTAATTTTTATTGTGTAGTCGGGATATATTACAATTTGAGCCTGCTCCTGTTGACTGAAATTAAGCTGCACAGTAAATAGGTCTATCAATACATAAGGTTGTAATTGTTGGCGTGTTTTTTGCCAGTTCTGCAGATACAAATAGATTTCATTTATGTAATGGGCATCTAATAGAAAATGCTCAAGTCTTAGTGTTTTCGTGGGGGTAGGAAATGAAAAAGAATGCAATAGCAGCAGCCGTCGGCGTTGGTTTGACGGCCATTAGTATGAGTACGCAAGCCGATCTGGTGACAGGTACCTTGTTAACTGTGGATCCGGGCGTATCTGCTTGTATTGGTAATGTAGGAACCTACCCCGCTTGTACATATGGTGCTATTGTCGTTGATGGTTCGTTCTTTTCCATGAGTTCGACTCGGACACCAGTAAGCTCCGGATCTGATGGCGGTCTGATTATGGGCATCATCCAGAACGGCGGGGGGAGCCACGGTGGTTTCCCCGATGGAACTGAAAATGCACCTATCGATGCAGCCTGGGGCTATTTCTGCAACACGGGCCTTCATTATACAACATCTCCCGTCACTGTTATTGACAACGATGTCAACAATGATGGTGGCTTTACCCAAACTCTGGATTTCAGTGGCTGGACTGTGGCCTGGAATGGCATACCTGCCATCCCACTCCCGGGTGTGGCAACAATAACCTGTTCACTGGCTAATTGTGGTGATGGTGGAACTTATGCGCTTGATTATGCAACGATTATTCCACCATCAACTTTGCATAACTTTGGTGGTGTTCCCTATGGCTATCACATAAAAGGGATAGTGTCCGCAGTACCTGTTCCAGCAGCGGTTTGGTTGTTCGGCACAGGACTTGTTGGATTGGCAGGGGTTGCTGTACGTCGCAAAAAATCGGATTAAATGGTAAGCGTCCACAGATGAAAGTGCTGTATTTTGGCCGCTCCAGTTACTGTGTCTGGTCGAAGCGCCTGGAACAAGGTCGGTTCCCCTGCCTGGCAAATCAGTTGCTCTGTGCCCGTTCTCAGTAAATCCGTCAACGGGTCGATAATCGTGTCTCGACCTGTCAGTTCAACAACGTTATTCTTGCTCATAGTGGCGTATCTCCTAACGGTTGCTTTGGCGTCTCGCAACAACAAATCAACCAGATACGCCGCTCTTTTTCAACTATTCAGACACCAGATTCAGTTATAACTCCGGGATCGACACACAAGTATGTGGCAGAAATTTCTCGCTGGTATGGAAAAGTAAAAATACCGGATCGCGATATAGTGCGTTCCGAATCGTGCTACCGTAGGCTTGGCAGGCGAGATGCCACTCTTTCAAGGATGTCCTCCCACTCCCGCACACTTTCTTTATCCTCAAACAGCTGCCCGGACTGTTCCCGGATACGTTGTTCTAAAGCTTCCCGGTAGGTATCGTCACTGGCCACACGCAGTGCAAGTTGAATATACTCATCATTTGAATGTGCAATGAGATCGGTGACTCCCATTTTCATATACATACCGCTGGTAAACCGGCCATTGATAAAGTGACTGGGCCTGGTAATGATGCATTTCCCAAAATAGAATGCTTCAAAACAGGAATTACACCCACCAAATGGATAAGAATCAAGTATGACATGTGCATATTTCAGCAATGCCAGGTATTCATTTAGGGACAGCTGCTTTTCCAGAAGAATTAATCGCCTGATGTTGCCACGCAGCTTTTTTCTGATACGCTTATAAAACTCCGCCTTCACTTGCGAAGTCACTGCACACATGACAATGACAGCACAAGGATCACCAGCCAATATTCCCTGATAGACATAATCGAAATCCGGATGAAACTTTTGCTTCGTCTGCAAACTTAGGTAAATATGGCAATATTCATTATCCAGCCAGTATTTTTCACCTATATTATTGGCCAGCTTATTATGTGTTATATTAACTGAGTGATTGATGTAATACGTGCATATGCTCTTGGTAAGAATCAGCTCTTCAGTGTAATGATCATGACAACGCTCAGGATCCTCAAAAAGTTCACTGGAAATAAAATAATCGATTGTTCCGATCCCTGATGTGTCGGAATGACCCCAGGTTGTGATCTGTACCGGCGCAAGTCGTGAATATGCTAAAAAATAGGTATCTACTGACATACCTATATCACAGTAAATAAGAACATCGAGTTCTAACTCTTCTATCTGATTTCTCCAGACATCGAGATAATCATAGTTTGATTTTTCAGTGAGCATCAGATGCCTATCTGAATGATTCCAGATATACCGACCCAGAGTATCTCTTGGCTTCTGTAAAAAGATTGTTATTACTTCAAATTTATCACGGCTAATATGCGCGATAATACCGCCACGATCCCTGGCAACAGAATGATCCATGAAATATTCTGAAATAAAACCTACCCTGAGCCTGCCCGATCTTGCTCGTTGCGAAAAATTACTCTGGTATGACAATTCTGGACAAATGTTCGTGAATGTCTGGTATTGTTTTCTGAATAAATCGCGGTTATTACAATTATGATACGAGAGCCTCAAGGTAAAGGGCAGACAATATTGCTGCCTCAGTTCCTTAAAGGCCATTTTTTCGCCAGACTTTAGTAATTCATCCAGGCAACTTTCGTAAGTCTGTCGGTAGCATTCAATCTCTTCGGAGGAATCATAAACAAAGGGCATAACCATTTTACTCGTAAAGTAATTATGCTGCTCAGCCAGACTCCTGACAGCATTGGTGTGACCTGTCCCATTATGGAGAACAATCAGGTTATTTATATCTATTGGAGAAGGCTTCTTAATCTTCTGAAACCAGTACAATGCGGATCTAAAGTCCTCATCCCTATAATCAGCCCTATAATAGGAAGAGGCTAATTTCCTGATAGGGGCGTCGTCCTCAGTTAAGCTTATAAGCCTTTTCCATAGCTGCTGACTATATACATGGTTGTCCAGTTTCTCATGCAGCAAGGCCAGATTCCAGTATGCTGTAATATCTGAAGGATTCTCCACGATACTCTGAAGAAGGTATATCTCAGCCTCAAGGTATCTTCCTTGATTTGCCAGTTGTACACCGGTATCTAAATACGGTTCTTTTAAATATTTAGGCATATCTATGAAAAACCTCCCTACCAAAATTTATTAATCAGAGAAACTTTGAACGAACTATTCTGGTACTGGCCTGCACCGGAGTAGCAAAGAAGCACTCAATCAGAAACTCCTTAGCCCATTAGTTCCACTTTGCCACATTCATTTCATTAAATCTCAACAATTTAAGCGGTGTTCGCCGTTTTTCTTCGCTGCCGATTTTGCTTTCGCAAGGAGAATTCCGCAGCCGCCTGTCTTTTTCGGTGTCGGCGTACTACCTACAACAAAATTATTTGTTCATTGTATTGTGTATTGTGCATTCGGTAATGTGTTCGCCAGTAATACCTGTATGTCATAACAACTGAGTAATGGAAAGTCATTTGACATGACCAACGCCATGAGTCGATGCCAGGCATGCCAACTGCGCCGGTGGTTGTTTAGTCATTAACAACAACATAAAGAGATAATTAAATCTTTTCTATAGATATTTCTTTCTGGCCTGGGGCAACAGACAAAACAATATTCATTCTGTTGTTAGTGTTCTCCAGAAAAACTACTTCTGCATTATCCGGAACCTGAATTCCGGCCTCAGATAAGACCCCTCTTGGATTTTGTTGCAAGTGCCGCATAAAATCGGGGTCTGATGTGTCCGCCCATGGGGCAGGTAGAGTTATATAGATTTTTTGGGCCGTATTTTCCATAACCTTAAGTTCTAACTGCGGAGGAGGCATCAACCCGGCTTCGGCTAGTACCGCTCTTGGATTTGCTAATAGCCGAGATTTAAAATCAGGATCTACCCAGGAAGTTGCTATCACTTTCCCCAAAGTTTGTCGCATTCTATCTTGTTGACGGGGCATATAACTATTCGTTATTTGTCATAGTGCGGTACTGAATTGTTCATAAAAAAAATGGGGTTGGATTTAAGTCTTGTTCATCGACTGGTTTTGTCAGCCAGCCCATTTTAACCGGAACATCATATAAACGTCCTGGGCCGAACCTCGCCCAAAAGTGACGTAACCCTGG
>DRJN01000271.1 GCA_011052165.1 Gammaproteobacteria bacterium | reverse complement strand
ATTAAACGGTACCCTGCTGATGGGTTTCCCTACTGGACTTCGTGCTTCGCTCTACCCATCCTACTGTTTTTCGCTGCAAGCAGCGGGGAATTAAAGCCAAAGAGATTAAATCCTCTGCGTGTTTATTTATGTGAATCGTAAAAGGCGATCAAGCCATTCCTGGATTCCCCTTCATATTGAGAATTTTCGGCGTATTCAACTTTTTGATCTTCGCCACTTTCTCTTCTCGCAGATATTCCGCCACGATATCCCAGATCGGTTTGCCCGGCGCTTTTGAATTCACCGTCGCCCAACCGGCAACGGTATAGGTCTTACCCGCTTCTATCCGGGTGCCGTCATTCATCTGCATGTCCGTAATACGCTTACCGATCTTTTGGGTCGGGTCAATGGTATAATCCAGACCCCCGACGCGCACCATGTCTCCCCCCTGCTGGAGGTAGGGATCGGTGTTGAACAGGTTGTCTCCAACATCCTCCAGGATGTCCTTGATGTTTTGCCCGCTCATTTCACGCACATAGGTTTCCGGATAGGTAATCGCAGTCTGATCCATGACATTTTCCATCGTGATAGTCTGACCGGGCAGGATCGAGGTGCCCCAGCGGAAACCTGGCGAAAGAGAAATCTGTGCGCCGCCCACTTCACGCAGGGCATCGCAAATCACCTGATCGAAGGTGCCATTAAAATTACCCCGGCGATACAGCAGGCTATCCGCCACAGCCAGTTCTTCGCGCAAAGTCTTGAGGTAAGGCTTTCGCATTCCCTCAATGTAATTGGTCATTTCAACATCGGGCTCCAGCAGGTTGGAGAACACCGGCAGTAACTTGTAATCGAACCCCTGAACCTTGCCATTGCGTACATCAAATTGCATCACAGCGAGGAATTTGCCATTGGAACCGGCGTTGGTCACCAGCGTCTTGCCGCCCTTGTTGCTGACCACCGTCGGCGCCGGCACACCATCGTGGGTATGGCCGCCAAAAATGGCGTCGATGCCGCTGACCCGCGAAGCCATTTTCAAGTCCACATCCATACCGTTGTGAGACAGCACCACCACCACATCGGGTTTTTCTTTAGCACGAATTTTATCAACCACCGTCTGCATGGATTCATCGTCGATGCCAAAGGTCCAGTCAGGAATGAAGCGGCTGGGATTAGCAATGGGCGTGTAAGGAAAAGCCTGACCGATCACGGCAACGCGAATACCATTCGCCATTTCCTTGATGGTATAGGGTTTAAACGCACGTTGGGTATCTTCATCAAACCCCGCATAATCGGCAAACTTGTAGTCAAAAGCAGCATCATCCTTGACGAAAATATTCTGACTGAGAAAGTCCCCCTTGAACTCACGAATATTGTCCATAATCTCCGTATCCTGGTAGGTGAATTCCCAGTGACCCGTCATGGCATCCACCCCCAACAGGTTAGAGGCATGGACCATATCCTTGCCACGGGTCCAGTAGGCTGTACCGGATCCCTGCCAGGTGTCACCGCCATCCAGCAGCATACTGTTGTCTGCACCGAGATCGGCGCGCAGGCGTTTAACCAGGGTACGCAGATGCGCAAACCCGCCTACCTTGCCATAGGTTTTGGCGGCTTCGACATAATTCAAATAGGTAAAAGCATGGGCCGCCAGCGTATTGGGCGGGATGCCGAAATGTTTGAGGAATTTATCACCGACCAGGTGCGGCGGCTGTCCCAGCGCGTTGCCCACTCCCAGATTGACACTGGGTTCGCGGAAATAAATGGGTAGCAGTTGTGCATGACAATCGGTCATGTGAAGTAGCGTCACATTGCCGAATTTTGGGACATGGTAGGTATCCCGGGGCGCCTTCGCGGCAGTACCTGTCTTTCCTGTATTCTTCTTTTCGCAACCTGGCAACATACCGGCTGCGGCGGCCATTCCCATCACCTGCATAAACTCACGGCGACTTATCGACATTCTGTTCTCCTCCGTCCTACACTGTCTAGTTTTGTTATGAAACCGGTTCCGTCCCGCCAGCCAGGCCCGTCTGAATCCGGTTGAGTGCAATCATAACAAACCCACCGAGTCTTGCAGACCTGGATAGCAACAATTCTGAAATATTTATGATTTTTTATTTCGAAAATGCTAACGGTTCACCCGACTGTTAGCGAGATTATTGATACAGGCTCTGTGCAATAGACGTAAAACCGGGTATTTTATTCCATAAGCTTATCCCACAGACGGTAACCCAAAAGCAGCAGGAGACAGTGCAACGCCCTCAGAACCGCACGCAGATAAATGAGTCGGTGCAGATTTTTCCCGTTTCGCTCCAGATCCGCATTATGCCGTTATTTGAAGCCAGCGCTAAACGATTTTTTGATCAGCATGAGGATCGCTCCCATCTCTTTTTAGAATTCGTCTAAGCGTCAACTAACCCACTGCCTGCGCCAAGTTCCGGGGGATAACAAATTTAGGGTCAGAGTAAAAATACTTCTGTTAGAAGTATTTTTACTCTGACCCTAAATTCCCGTATGCTTTGAGCACAAAAACAAACGGTTATTTGCAGACACCTATGCAGCCCCAACCTTCCGAAAAAATTATCAACCGCAAACTGCTGCAGAAAACCAACAGTAATGGAGAAGTCCGCTGTTTTGAAATTTTCAATGATCATTTTATTCGCGCGAAAAAGAACAATCTTCTGGGGGAGCAGGCCTATACCCTGAAAATAAACATGCTACAACCCTGGCCCGTGCACCAGCGGGGCTTTTCCTATCGCTGGATGATGAGCCTGACGTATTTTTCCCTGACCCTGCTGGCCTATAGCCTCTTCATGTTTCTACATCCCGATGTGCAAACATTGGAACGTTTGCTGCCCTTTGTCGTCGTTCTGCTCCTGCTCAGCCTGGGTTCTCTGCTCATGTTCATCTACCACTCACCTAATGTGATGGAGTTTCACAGCCGCTACGGAAATTGCGCCTTGCTGCATATTCTGCACAACAAGCCCAGCAGGAAGGAATGCCGAAAATTCACCGATGAACTGAAAACCCGCATTCTGCTGGTCTCACAGGATGTCAGTCTGGATAAAATACAGATGCTGGAATTTGAGCGGCGGGAACTGACCCGTCTGTTTGAAGAAGGGGTAATAGAAAAAGGACATTATGATGCGGCCATCAGTCGCATCGACAGTATCAATATTTGAAAGGATAGTATTAATCTGTAACGTACTGATGGGTTTCCCTACTGGACTTCGCGCTTCGCTCTACCCTACTGTTTTTCGTGGCAAGCCACGGGGAATTTAAACCCAAAGAGATTAAAAAAGCTGGCGCGTGAGCACGCCGGGGGTCAGGTCGCGAATCACACTGACCCCGATTTCGCGATTTTGTCAACCTTTTAGCCACTCCCACGTTAAACGTAAATTGGTACCGCACCTGTCACCATGCAAGTACGGAGAAATACGCTTTTTACTCTCTAAAAAACGTCTGATTTATTGACGTGCCAAGGAACAACCCTATGTATCGCTACCTGCTGTTTTACCTTTTAATCGTTTTTTTGCCACCTGCCTCAGCCACCGATCTGTATGAATCGCTCAGCCCGGAACCTCTGGACAGTAGTCTCGGGCTGGACTACAACATCGGTCTGGAAAATTCAAAAAATTACCACGCGAACCTGGATCTGGTGGTGGGAGGCGACAGGCATCTTCAACTGGGTGCCGGTCAATCAGAGGTGCTGACCCTGACTGATCGGGTTAATCTCTATAATCTCACATTGGGCTATAATTCCCGTTACGGTGCCCCTTTCGAGTACGGGCTGGTATACGATTATTGGGGCAATACGGCGGTAGATGCCAGTAAACTGAATGTCACCTCAGTCAATACCACCTTCTATTTAAGCAAGCGTTTTTCTCTGACAATGGAAGCAGGATACATCGGTTCCGAAAACAGTACACCGTATAATTATTTCAATCTGGGAACGCAGATTTTCTTCTAAAGAAACCTGCTTCGTGTCAACCAACAGAATGTAGTTGCGTTATTACTAAGGACAACGCAACAGTCACAACCATGAAGGAGACACTATGAAATACGCAATTATATTTACCAGCCTGCTTGGCTTAATAACGGCCACGACTACGTTTGCCGCACAAGGGAACGCTGCCAGTAATCGACTGGATCGTATTGGCGATCGCATCAACCAACGACTGGACAACAGGGGCGATCGAATAGAGAGGCATCTCGACCGAAAAGGTGATCGGATCGACACACGGCTGGATCGCAAGGGCGAGCGGATCAATACGCGCATGGATCGACAGGCCGAGCGCGCATCCAGGCATGGGAATGATTCCCTGGCCCGCCGTCTGGATCGTAACGGCAACCGGATCGAAAACAGGCTGGATCGAAAAGGCGATCGCATTAACCACCGTCTGGACCGAAAAGGTGATCGTATTAACCATAGGCTTGATCGAAAAGGTAACCGTATCGACCGTCGTATGGATCGAACCGGCCAGCGTTTTGGCCGCCGGCATAATGCCCGTCAGGCTCGTTTTGTACAACGCAGGCAAACACGGACGCAGCACTTTCGCCGCTAGAATGGTCAATCCAGGATAGAGAGGCCACCATGTTGTTTACCGGTCGGCAGGTCCGGCCGGTTGAACAACGCCATGTTGAAACGAGTTAAACGCCTAAAGCCCCTCTGGATGCGTTCGTTAGCCGCTGTTTTTAGCCCGCTCTTCAATTAAATATTTTCGAAGCTGCCTTTCCCCTCGCATGACATAAAGTATATAAACTTTATCCTTATTTATACGATAGAAAATTCGGCATGGTCCGACAATGACTTCTCGGTAGCGACTCCCCTTTAATTCTGGAGGAACACGACCCGATTTTGGGAACTGCTCAAGTCTTTCTACTTTAGCAAAGACTTCTTCAACTAAGTCCTGGGCAGCAGCAATATTATCAAGCGCAACATATTCGGCAATTTCATTTAGATCAGATAGAGCAGGCTCCGTCCAAATTATTTGAGCCACTTATTCATTGCCTTTTTTGCTTCTGTTTGTGTATAGGTTCGATGTTCAAGAATAGCAACTTCTCCTCGCGCTATACCCTCAAGAATTTGTATTCGATTTTGCATAAATTCAAAATCTTCTACATCTATTAGATAAGCTGATGGCTGACCATGCTCGGTGATTAATACAGGCTCTTTAGATTCATGTAAATCTGCAAGGATCTTAGTAGCCTGCCGTTTTAGTGTGGTTACGAGTTCTACTTTCATAAAGTGATACTATACTATCACTTTGAACTTTGCAAGTTTCCATGCTTTTATGCGCCCTCATCAGGGGCTTTCAAAGCTGGCGCGATTTTTTGCGATAGCAAAAATTCAGTAACGTCATTCCAAACCAATAATAATATCACCGGGCTTGTCCAACAAACGGTTCAGATAGTGGTTCGCTTCGCTCACACAATCTAACCTTATTCGTTATGCCATTTTTCTGAATTTATGAAAATCTTTTATAGAATCAATATCATTTTTTTCAGCTTCTTTTGCTTTATATAAGTCACACCGAATTTGCAAATTTAACCAATAATCAGCAGACACACCAAAAAACTTGGCTAAACGTAAGGCTGTACTTGGCGTAATACCTCTTTTTTTATTTATAAGTTCATTTACTCGCTGATAAGGGACATGAATTGCATCAGCCAAATCACGCTGACTAATTTCCATTGGAATTAGAAATTCTTCTCTGAGCATTTCGCCAGGGTGAGTGGGTTCTCTGTGTGTTGGGATACGCATATTTATGCCTCTTAGTGATAATCAGTAATTTCAACTTCAAACGGGCCTGATTCACTCCACTTAAAACAAATCCTGTACTGATCATTGATCCTGATACTAAATTCTCCTTTTCTATTACCCGACAAGCTTTCAAGACGATTGCCCGGTGGTACTTTCAGTTCCTCTATATTTAGAACAGAATCAAGTTGATCAAGTTTTCTCCTTGCTATCTTCCAAAGTGACTGCGGACAAAGCTTCCTGGCACTTTTTGAACTCTTGCCAATAAACTACCCCGCTGCAAGCGGGCGGGGTATTAATCTGTAACGTACTGATGGGTTTCGCTTCGCTCTACCCATCCTACTGTTTTTCGTGGCGAGCCACGGGGAATTAAACCCAAAGAGATTAAATATGTCTTCAATTGCTTTGTTTTTGAATGAAACAATCATGCTTCACATAATAGCACGGATTCCATGCTATGCAAGAGGTGGCTCCTATTTTGGCATAACGTCGCAAATCACCGGCGGTTAAAAGAGGGGTGGCTGTAGCGTAGCGGAAGCCGCACCGCTTTTAACCGTCCGAGTGGATTTGCATTGTTATGTGTTTAGTGTGCAAGCTTTAAACTTGCAATACGATTCAAACTCACACCTGACTCAGCTGCTTCTACTGCAAGATGCCTGTGTACTTCTGGGGGTACACGCACCATAAATTTACCGCTAAAATTGCGTGCTGAAATTGCCGTTGGTAGTTCTTCGTCATTTTTTGACATGTCTGTAATACAATCTTTAACAACTGATTGAATCCCTTTTAAAGCTTTACCTGAAGTTGACGCCAACCAACTAAGACTAGGAAATTCAGCACATAGGCCAACAAACTCTTCATCTTCTTCAGACCACATTACACGGTAAGTATATTTTTCGACTTCATTAACCATGTTGCACCTCGATTTTTTCTACAGCAAGTAGTACTTGCTTTACCTGATATGACTTAGCTTTTTCCTTTTTATTTTGAATGTTTACACGTGGATCGCCAGGCCAAGGGGTTTTGTAAATGCAGTGACTGCTCCCGCTCTGGCGTGGCTTCCCAAAGTAATGCTCACAAACCTTTTGAAGCTCGTTAAAGCGGATTCCTTTGGGATTTAACTTCATTTCTTTTAAAATTGTAGATATACCAGTCATATTTACATAGTAGCACTATTGATACTGCTGTCAAGCGTGTTTTTCACACATGACTACATATAGCAGGCCAACTACCGCATAAACAACCCCGATATTTGCACTTTCATCCACGCTTAAATATATCGTTATTTTCAGACGCAAAAATACATTATGATATTAACCATAAGAACCCTTTGCGATCTTCGCGTTGAAGTCAGGCTGCGCTGGCGCGCCGGTCTGACTTACTGAAGCGAAAACCTTCGCTGTCGGCATCCACCACGATCACATCCCCCGACAGGAACTTGCCCGAGAGAATTTCCTGGGCCAGGCTGTTTTCGATCTCCTGCTGGATGGCGCGTTTCAGCGGCCGTGCGCCATAGACCGGATCAAACCCGGCTTCGGCGATTCTGTCCAGCGCGGCATCGGTGATCTCGATATCCATCTGCCGGCTGCGCAGGCGCTCATGCAAATACTCGAACTGGATCACGGCGATGGAACGGATCTGCTCCTTGCCCAGCGGATGGAAGACCACCAGTTCATCAACACGGTTGATAAACTCGGGCCGGAAGTGCTGGCCGACGATGTTCATTACCGCCAACTTCATCGCTTCGTAGTTTTCCTCGCCGCTCATTTCCTGGATCTGCTGTGACCCCAGGTTGGAGGTCATGACGATCACCGTATTGCGAAAATCCACCGTGCGTCCCTGACCATCGGTCAGGCGGCCGTCATCCAGCACCTGTAGGAGAATGTTAAATACATCGGGATGCGCTTTTTCCACTTCATCCAGCAGGATTACGGAATAAGGTTTGCGTCGCACCGCCTCGGTTAAATAACCCCCTTCTTCGTAACCGACATACCCGGGAGGCGCGCCAACCAGACGCGCCACCGAGTGTTTTTCCATGAACTCGGACATATCGATGCGCACCATGGCGTCTTCTGTATCGAACAGGAATTCAGCCAGCGCCTTGGTCAGCTCGGTCTTGCCCACCCCCGTCGGACCGAGGAACAGAAACGAGCCATTGGGCCGGCTGGGATCAGACAGCCCCGCACGCGAACGGCGAATGGCGTTGGACACGGCCTTGACCGCTTCATTCTGACCCACCACGCGGGTATGCAAGGCCTCTTCCATGCGCAGCAGCTTGTCGCGTTCGCCTTCGAGCATTTTCGATACCGGAATGCCGGTCCACTTGGACACGACTTCCGCAATTTCTTCTTCACCCACCGCGCTGCGCAACAAGGTGGTTTCCTGCATTTCCGCCTGGGCGGCCATGTCCAGCTGTTTTTCCAGATCCGGAATGCGGCCATACTGGAGTTCTGACATGCGCGCCAGATCCCCGGCGCGGCGTGCGGTTTCCAGTTCCAGGCGCGCCCGTTCCAGTTCTTCCTTAATGTGCTGGGTGCCCTGTACGGCAGCTTTCTCGGTATTCCAGATCTCTTCCAACTCGCTATACTCGCGTTCCAGCGTACTGATTTCTTCTTCCAGTTTCTTCAGGCGCTCTTTTGAAGCTTTGTCGCTTTCCTTCTTCAGCGCCTCACGTTCAATCTTTAACTGGATCAATTTGCGATCAAGTTTGTCCATGGATTCCGGTTTGGAATCAATTTCCATACGAATGCGCGACGCGGCTTCGTCAATCAGATCAATCGCCTTGTCCGGCAATTGCCGATCAGCAATATATCGGTGTGATAGCAGAGCCGCTGAAACAATAGCGGGATCGGTAATATCCACGCCATGATGGACCTCGTATTT